>DATMJU010000358.1:0-4801 GCA_035553795.1 Vicinamibacterales bacterium | reverse complement strand
TTATTCGTCGTCGCGGGTGTCGTCGTCGTCGTCGTCGAGGTCATCTTCGTCGCCGTCGTCGGTATCGTCGCCGTCTTCGTCCTTCTCTTCTTCGTCATCGTCGTCGAGGTCGTCCTCGTCTTCGTCCACCGGCTCGAACTCGAGCGGAGAGTCGCTGGCGACGCGCAACAACGAGCCGCATTCCGAGCAAGTCAGCTCATCGCCGATGTCGACGTCGAATTCATCAACATCAATGGGCGAATCGCACTCGGGACAAATTGCGGACATTCGGACTACTCCTTTACGGCGAGAAGGTGGCGACGATCGAATAAATTATAACGAGAACCTGATACAGTCTGCAACGAACCGCGCGCGTTACGCGTGTGTTATGACCTCTTCATCCTCGACACGCAAGACCGTGCTCGTCGCCGCGGACTCACCGTCAGTGCGCGAGCGATTCAAGAGCGCGCTGGACGCCGCAGGCCACCGCGCCATGATCGTGAAGTCGGTGGCGCAGCTGCTGATGCACGTGCGCGCGGATTTCGACGACATGCATCTCATCATCCTGGACCTCAGGATGCCACATGCGTCGGGTGTTGACCTCGTGAATCGTATCCGCAAGCTGGATGACGGGCGGCTGCCGATCCTGGTGTTGAGCGGCAGCGTCCAGAGCGTCGAAGAAGTACGGCAGCTTGCGGCGCTCGGCGTGGGTGGCTACCTCAACGAGTACACCAGCGCCGAGCACATCCTGCCGTCGATTGCGCCTCACCTGTTCCCAGGCACGTTCCACAAGCGCGAGCATCCGCGCGTGGTGATGGGCATTCCGGTGTCGTATCGCGTCGGCAAAACCATCACGGCCGCGCTGGCGATGGATCTCAGCACCGGCGGCATGGCGCTCCGCACCAAGAACCCCCCGGTACGAGGCACCGCAGTGAAGGTGAAGTTCGCGCTGCCAGGCTCGAAGCGCGAGATCGAAACCGAAGCCGTCGTCTGCTGGAGCGTTCCTAATGCGGGGGTCGGGATGCGCTTCATCAAGGTGAAGCCGGCCGATCAGACCCTGATCAACGGCTTCGTCGAGGCGCACTTCTTCCGGTCGGTGAAGAAATAGGCGGTCAGGTGGTCAGGTGGTCAGGTGGTCAGGTAAAACGCCGCAAGCGGAGGGCGTTGGCAACCACCAGCGCTGAGGCGCCGGTGTCCGCAAGCACGGCCATCCACAACGTGGCGACGCCGGCCACGGCCAGGAACACAAACGCCACTTTCAAACCAATAGACAGCGCCACGTTGGCGCGAATGTTGGCCAGCGTCGCGCGGCTCAGTCGAATCGTGTACGGGACCTTGGGAAGATCGTCCGTCATCAACGCGATGTCCGCGGTCTCGAGCGCCGCGGCGCTCCCCATGGCGCCCATGACGATGCCGACATCGGCGGCAGCGAGTGCTGGCGCATCATTGACGCCGTCGCCAACCATCGCGATTGCGCCGTGCGCGTGGCGCAGCTGCTCGACCGCTGACACCTTGTCGGCGGGCAACTGACCCGATCGCACTTCATCCATGCCAAGCTGCGAGCCCGTGGCGCGCGCGGCCGCCTCGTGGTCGCCGGTGATCATCGCGACACGCGAGACGCCTTCAGCGCGGAGATCCGACACCACCTGCGCGGCGCCGGCCTTCGGCCTGTCCGTGACACCCAGCACGCCGATCGGCCGGCCGTCGGCGACGACGATGATCGGCGACATGCCGTTTCGAACCACGTCCTGCGCCAATGCGGTGGCCTCGGAAGTCATGACGCCGCGCTCGGTCATCAGGCGCGGCGTGCCGCACACGACTGAACTGCCGCGCACGCGTCCTTCCACGCCGAGGCCGGGCAACGCGCGCACGTCGGTCGGCGATTCCGGATTCACACCACGCGCGTGAGCGGCCGCAAGAATCGCGGCGGCAATGGGATGCTCTGACTGCGATTCCACCGATGCCGCGAGGCGCACGAGGTCATCAACGGGAAACGCGCCAACGGGATGGACGGCATCAAGTGTCAGCCGGCCAGTGGTCATCGTGCCGGTCTTGTCGAATGCGACGACACGCACACCCGCAAGACGCTCCAGGTGAATCCCACCCTTCACCAGCACGCCCTGCTGTGCCGCCCCCGCCAGCGCGGAGACAATTGACACCGGTGTCGAAATCACCAGCGCGCACGGGCACGACACCACCAGCAGCACCAGGGCGCGATACAGCCACACGTCAAACGGCTGTCCGAACACCACGACCGGCACGCTCGCGACGAGCAGCGCAAGAATCACGACCGCCGGCGTGTACCACGCGGCGAAGCGGTCGATGAACTGCTGCAATGGCGCGCGCTTGGCCTGCGCCGACTCGACCAGGTGCACGATGCGCGCGAGCGTCGAATCCGCGCGACGGCGGGTCACCGCGACCGTCAAGGCGCCGTGCCCGTTGATCGTGCCGGCGAAGACCTCGTCGCCTTCCGTCTTTTCCACCGGCAAGGACTCTCCGGTGATCGGGGCCTGGTTGACGTCGGAGGTGCCCTGCCGGACGATGCCGTCGAGCGCGAACTTGTCGCCCGGGCGCACGATCATCATCGCGCCTGGGCTGACGTGATCGATGCCGATCAGCCGCTCACCACGATCGTCGCGGATCAACACTTCGGGCGGCGCCAGATCGAGCAGCTTGCCGATGGCCTTGCGCGCGCGATCGAGGCTCTGCGCTTCCAGCCATTGCGCGGCGGCGAACAGCGACACCACCATCGCGGCTTCCTCGAACTCGCGAATCGCGAGGGCGCCGGCTACAGCGACCACCATCAGCACGTTGATATCGAGCGAGCGGCGCTTGATCGACTGCCAGGCGCGCTGTGCGGGAAACACTGCCCCGACGAGCGTCGCGGCGATGAACAGCGGCACCGTCCATTGCGGGAATGGCGTGAACCATTCGAGGCCGCACGCCAGCACGACGAGCGCCGCCGCCACGCCGGTGAACCAGCCGCGAATGCGCGCGCCGGTCGGCTTGGGATCGTCCTCGCAGTGCGCGCAGCCGATGTGATCGTTAGCCACGGGCGGCGGCCTTCTGGCGTCGCGTCGCCTGGCGGGCGGAGACGGCCCGGGTCGCGGTGGCGGACTCCTCCACGTGCTGAAGGGTCTGCTTGAACAAGGAGATGATGTGCTGGTCGTCGAGCGAATAGAAGACGATGCGGCCGTCACGACGGGGGCGGACCAGCCTCATGCCTCGCAGCAGGCGCAGCTGATGAGAAACGGCTGACTGGCTCAGGCTCAGCACCGCGGCCAGGTCGCACACGCACAGTTCGCCGTGCGACAGCGCGTCGAGAATGCGCACGCGCGTGGGATCGCCCATCGCGTTGAACGTATCGGCGAGTCCCTGGACGGCGTCAGGCGTCACCAGCGCCGCGCGAATCTTCCGCACGCGGGCCAGGTCGATCTGTACTAAGTCGCACACCTCATCGTGTTTGAACATATGAGCAAGTGCTCATATGTTAGGTTCAAACGGTTCATGGGGTCAAGGGTTCAAGACCTTAGGGGCTCTAACACCTCAAGGAACAAACAGCAGTCGATGCTTCGCCGCCGCCGAGACTGCGCCGCGCGAGAAAGGCTGCGTTCGATAGCCGCCGGTCCGCCAGGTGTCGTTCTGATCGAAATAGAACGGGCTCATCGGGTGGCCGGATTGACCGGCGGGCATGGCGACCTTGGAGGCGTCCCAGTCACCGACGTCGAAGAGCTGGCGCCACGACGGATG
This sequence comes from Vicinamibacterales bacterium, assembly GCA_035553795.1. GTDB lineage: Bacteria > Acidobacteriota > Vicinamibacteria > Vicinamibacterales > UBA2999 > 12-FULL-67-14b. The sequence goes on along the minus strand of DATMJU010000358.1, from coordinate 1,072 downwards.
TTCCCAGGCGGTAAACGGATTGAGCCGGTTCCAGCTGACGCGCATCACCGTGTAGCCGTCACCCTCGATCGGCACCGGCCCCGGATCGAAGAACCACCGGAACGGGAACGCGATCGATGCGAGCGGGTGCGTAAAGCGGGCGGCGTGCACCCGGTCCCAGTTGCGATCGTCGCCGCTGCCAAAATCATCCTGGAGTTGCTCGTCGGCATCGCGGATCGCCAGCAGGAAGATATCGTCGCGGGATTCGCGCCGCTCCACCGTCGTGATGTCATCAAACCACCGCGACTCGCGATCGGCGATCATCGCGTATAGACCCGCCGGCTTCTCCGCGCCCGCCCACTCGTAGAACTTCAGAAAGAGCGGTTCGTCCATCTCATCCACGAACGTCCGCCGCCACAAGTGATGTTCGAACGCCTGATAGAGCGACACCACCGGCCGCGAGTCGACGACGCGATCCCAGGCGGCCAGCTGTTCGAGCAACAGAACGTTGTCCGCTTCGTTCTGCCGCGATCGGCCCGCCTGGATCGCGGCATCGAGGCCCTCGAGCACCGCTGCGGCGGCAAGGCTCCAGCGATCGTTCTGCACCACCGACATCGCATCGAGGTCCACGCCCTGCGCGTTCGACAGCTGATCGCGCAGGCGCGTCGCGCGGAACGGCGCCGCCCAGTCGCGCGAGATCAGCCCGTTGAATCCGCGATCGATCTCGTTGTTGGCCGAGTAGATCAGACCGCTCGCCGGGTTGAACGTCCGCGGCAGCGTCGCCGGATCAATCGTGCCCGTCCACCCGCCGGTCGAATTGCCGTCGCCCGGCAGCGTCCCATCGCCAGATGCGCGCACCGGCAGCTTGCCCGACATCGCGTAGCCAATGTTGCCGTCGACGTCGGCATAGACGATGTTCATCGACGGTGTCGCGAAGGCATTGATCGCGCTGGTGAACGCGGTCCAGTCGCCGGCGCGATTCAGGCTCTCGAACGCCGTCGCCAAGTCACCCGTCGCGTCCCAGCGGATGGAGTACGCGCGGCGCTCTTCCGACGGCCGGCCATCAGGCGACAGCCACGAAGGAGGCGCTTCC
>DATMJU010000357.1:0-3389 GCA_035553795.1 Vicinamibacterales bacterium | reverse complement strand
CTCGTATCTCGCCCAGGTGCCGCGCGCGCTGACGACGTTCCGCGGGCTGCTCAAGATCTCGTCGGCCGGAACGCTCGAAGGCTTGCAGGTGCCATCAGGCAGCGCCAATCTCGAACTCAAACCGTTCGCGCTTGCCGGCCTCTCGACTGATAACACCGTCAACCCGGCTGTCGATAACGATGCCAACGGCCGCATCGGGGGTGATCTCAAATACGGCATCACCCAGAACATCACCGCCGATCTCACCGTCAACACCGACTTCGCGCAGGTCGAGGTCGACGAGCAGCAGGTCAACCTGACGCGCTTCAACCTGTTCTTCCCGGAGAAGCGTGACTTCTTCCTTGAAGGCCTCGGCACGTTCGCGTTTGCCGGCCGCGCCAGCGCGGGCCTCGCCGCCGGCTCCGGCGATGCGCCGTATCTGTTCTTCAGCCGCCGCATAGGCCTGGATCAAGGCCGTGTCATTCCGCTCCGGGTCGGCGGTCGCGTCACCGGCAAGGCCGGCAAGGTCACGTTCGGCGCCCTGAACGTGCAGACCGGTGATGAGGAGGCGGCCAACATCGCGTCGGCGAACTTCACCGTGCTGCGCGCCAAGACCGACATTCTTAGACGCAGCAGCATCGGCGCCATGTTGACGCACCGCACGCGGACGCCCGGGCGGACCGGCGCGAACGACGGCCTTGGCGTCGACGCCAACTTTTCCTTTTTCCAGAATCTTCGTTTCGACGCGTATCTGGCCGGCACGCGCACCGAGGGCCGCGACGGCGACAACCTGAGCTACCGGGGATTCGTTGACTACAACGGCGACAGGTTCGGCGCCCAGGCCGAGCGCCTCGTCGTCGAGCCGAACTTCCTTCCCGAAATCGGGTTCGTGCGCCGCACCGACATGCGGCGGAACTTCGGGTTGATGCGCTTCAGCCCGAGACCGCGAAGCGTTCCGAAGCTCCGCAAGCTGACGTTCCAGACGAGTCTCAACTACCTGACCAACAACCAGGACCGCCTCGACACGCGTGAAGCGGTCGGTCGATTCGAGGCCGAGTTCACCAACAGCGACCTGTTCAGCGTGTCCTTTACGGACAACTACGAACGGCTCGTTCGCCCATTCGCGATCGCGACCGGCGTGACGCTGCCGGTCGGCAGCTACGACTTCTACACCACCCGCGTCGGCTACATCGGCGGCCAGCAGCGCCGCTTCTCCGGTGAAGTCGTGCTTGAAACCGGCAAGTTCTACAACGGCGATCGCACGACGATCTCGGTCAACACCGGCCGCGTCCAGGTCACGCCGCAACTGTCGCTCGAACCCAGCATGTCGGTGAACTGGGTTGACCTGGTGCAGGGTTCGTTCACCGCCAAGGTCGCGCGCACGCGCGCCACCTACACCATCACCCCCCGCATGTTCGTCAGCGGCATCGTCCAGTACAACTCCGCGGGCACGTCGTTCGGCAGCAACGTGCGCTTCCGGTGGGAGTATCGGCCGGGCAGCGAGCTGTTCGTGGTCTACACCGACGACTACAACACCGAGGAAGCGCGGCCCGACGTGACGTCGCTTCGCAACCGCGCCTTCGTCATCAAATTCAATAGACTATTCAGGTTGTGAACATTGTTTTCGCGACTTGTGAGCACCAGCCCCTCGCGACGGACGACGATCAGGTTCTTGCGGACGCGCTGAAGACGCGCGGCGTCGAGGTGACGCCGATCCCGTGGACCGAACTCGATCCGTATGCCGTGATCGACTCGCCACCGATCCTGCTGCGCTCCACGTGGGACTACCATCGCATGCCCACGTTGTTCATCACGTGGCTGCAGGCGCTGCAGGATTCAGGACGGACGACCTGGAACGAGCCCGAGATCGCGCGCAACAACGTCGACAAGATCTACCTGAAGGCGCTCGAATCGAACGGCATTGCGATCCCCAAGACGCGCTGGCTCGAACAGATCGACAACGACGCGATCGAGCGCGCGATGGCGGAAGAAGGCTGGTCGCGCGCGGTATTGAAGCCGCGGATCGCCGCAACAGCCTACGGCACGTTTCTCGTGGATCGCGGCACTGCCCTCTCAGCCGACGATCTTGCTCCCGCCAGGAGCTCGGGCGCGTTGCTGCAGGAGGTTGTGCCCGAAGTCATCGAACGCGGTGAAACATCGCTGGTCTACTTCGGCGGCGAGTTCAGCCACGCGGTCCAGAAGCGCGCGCAAGACGGCGATTTTCGCGTGCAGAAGGATTTTGGCGGCAGGGCCGAGCTGGTCACGCCGGCGCCGGCAGTAACGGCCTTCGCTCAAAGCGTCCTGGGACGAATCCCGCCGTGCCTGTACGCGCGCGTGGACGTGGTCGAATCGCGCCGCGGCCCGCTCCTGATGGAGCTGGAATTGATCGAGCCGGAGCTGTATTTTCTAGCCGCGCCTGAGGCCGCGCACCGCATGGCACAACTTCTCTTCGATCGGATCCACACGTGATAAGCGCGGCAGCGGTGCTCACGCTCGTGTTGGTGCTCTCGCTCGCATCGCAGGACCTGCGCGCGATCATGAACAAGGCGAGCGACGACTTCCGCGCCGGCCGCATCGAGGAGTCGCTGCGCGGCTTCGATCGCGTGGCATTGCTCTCACCCGCTGATGCGCCGTACCTGTGGCAGCGCGGTATCGCGCAGTACTACGCCGGCAAGTTCCGTGAGTGCCGCGACATGTTCGTGTCGCACCGCACCGTCAATCCAGACGATGTGGAGAACGCGGTGTGGCATTTCCTCTGCGCGGCCCGGGCAGAGTCGCCGGAGGCGGCGAGGAAGCAGATGCTGCCCGTTGGGCCTGATTCGCGCGTGCCGATGCGCGAGGTCTACCAGATGTTCCAGGGCCGGGCGACGCAGGCGCAGGTCATGCGGGCTGCCGGCACCGATCCCACCGCGCAGTTCTTCGCGCGCCTCTACGTCGGCCTATTTCTCGAAGCGACCGGCAATGCCGCAGCAGGCCGTGCGCAGATTGAGATCGCGGCCGAAGAACGCTTCGCCCGCTACGGCGGCTACATGCACGACGTCGCGCGCGTGCACCTCATGAAGCGCTAGCGTTTCGCAAACCGCAAGTCCCACACTCGCTCCTGGTTGACGCTGAGTCCCTCGACGGCGCCGGACGCGTTGCGCAGGAACGTCACCGTGCCGATCGGCGCGCGAAACTTGTCGGGACCGATCGCGATCATTCGCATCACCGTGTCCGGCCTGCGTTTCAGCACCAGGCCATCCTGCTCGATCGCGGCGGTCAGCACCGTCTCCGCCTCGTCGCTGAAATAGCTCCCGGCATAGACGGCAAGCGCGGAAGCCGGCGGCTGTGGATTCAGCGCGGGCACAGGCGGCACAGGAGGAGCCGGCGCCACGGCCGGCTTCATCCGATCGGCGAGAACGACTTCCGAG
>DATMJU010000356.1:0-9894 GCA_035553795.1 Vicinamibacterales bacterium | reverse complement strand
CCTTAGCGTGGCGCTGGTATCCGACCGCCGCATGCGCGCGCTCAATCGCCAGTTCCGCGGCAAGGACGCCGTGACCGACGTGCTGTCGTTCCCCTCGGACCCTTCGACTTCGCGCAGGGCAGGAGAACGGGGATTCCTCGGGGACATCGTGATCGCCGCCGGTGTGGCGAAGAGCCAGGCGCGTGAGGCCGGCCACTCAGTCCAGACCGAGCTGCGCGTCCTGGCGTTGCACGGCTTGCTGCATCTCCTTGGCTACGATCACGAGTCTGATGACGGCAAGATGGCTCGTGTTGAAGCGCGGCTTCGCAAGAAGGCCGGGCTCAAAGAAGGTCTGATCGAACGCGCTCGATGACACCGTTACTGCTGTTCTTACTGGGATGTGCCGTCACTTACCTCGGCACCGTCTCAGCGGCGTTCAATGCGCTGATGCGGCTGTCGCTGCGCATCCACGCCGAACGCACCGACCGGGACGATGCGCTGGGGCGGTATCTTGAAGATCCGCGACGGCTCTTCATCCCGGCGCGCCTGCTGATCAGCGCGTTGACGGTGGTGACTGCGGCGCTGCTGGCGCGCGTGACCGGCGTCGATCCGCGCGGCTTTCCCATCCTCATCCTGTCGATCATCGGCGTCGTGCTGGCGTGCGAACACATCATCCCGTTGATCATCGTGCGCAGAGATCCCGAGCGCGTGCTCGATGTGCTGCTGCCATCGTTTGACGCCATCGCCGGGGTGCTTCGTCCGTTGACGTCCGGCCTGTTGCGTCTCGGCACCAGCCGCAGGCGCCTCTCGCAATCAGGAGTTCGCGTCAACGGCGGGGCGTTGCAGGCACCAACGCCGAAGCAAATTGCGGCGGCGCCGACGCTTGAAGTGACCGAGGTCACCGAGCTGGCGGAAGCGTCCGAGGCGGAAGGGCAGGCGCGCGAGTTGCTGCGCAACCTGGCGGACTTCCGCGACACCATGGTCCGCGAAGTCATGACGCCGCGGCCGGACATCATCGCCATCGAGAACGACGCGACCATCGAACAACTGTTGACGCTGTTCCGCGACCAGCAGTACTCGCGTATTCCGGTATTCAAGGAAACGCTCGACAACGTCCAGGGCTTCGCCATCATCAAGGACTTCATTGGGTTGAAACCGGGGACGCCGCTGACCGGCCCGATCAGTCCATACGTCCGTCCGGGCCACTTCGTGCCCGAGACCAAGCGGGTGCCGGATCTGCTCAAGGAATTCCAGCGCAAGCGGCTGCAGAGCGCGATCGTGGTCGACGAGTACGGCGGTACCGCCGGCCTGGTCACGGTTGAGGACCTGCTCGAAGAGATCGTCGGCGAGATCCGGGACGAATACGATGTGGAGGTCGAGCGCATCGTCGATGAAGGGCAGGGCACCTACCTGTTCAGCGGCAGCGCCCACGTCGAAGAGATGGGCAGCCTGATGAAGGTCAACATCGAAGGTCACGGCTTCGAAACCGTCGGCGGCTTCCTGCTGTCGCGGCTCGGGCGCGTCCCGGCCGTCGGCGAGCATCTCGAAGTGGACGGCCTCGATGTCGAAATTGTCGAGACAGAGCAGCGCCGCATTACACGCGTGAGAATGAGCCGCCTCGAACCAGTCCCCAGCGAGACGGCGACCGGTAAATGAAATCCGGCCTCGTCGCGCTCGTCGGCCGTCCCAACGCCGGAAAATCCACGCTCCTCAATCGCCTCGTCGGCCAGAAGCTGGCGATCATTTCCGACAAGCCGCAAACGACCAGAAACCGAATCGTCGGCGTCAAGAACTTCGGCTCCGAGGGGCAGATCGTCTTCGTGGACACTCCGGGCATCCACAAGCCGCTGCATCGGCTGAACGTGCGGATGGTCGATTCGGCGATCGATACGTTCAAGGAAGTCGACGTCATTGCCGTGGTCATCGACGCCAGCGAGCCGGGCGGCGGCGGCGAGGACTACCTGATCGAACTGGTCAAGCGCTCAAAAACGCCGCGCATCCTCGTGCTCAACAAGGTGGACCTGGTGAAGAAGGAGGCGCTGCTTCCGCGCCTCCTCGAATTCGAGAAGGACGGCTTCGAGGATCTGGTCCCGATCTCCGCCAAGTCCGGCGAGAACGTCGATCGGCTCGAAAAGGTGCTGCTCGACCGGTTGCCGGAAGGCGAGCCGCTGTATCCCGAGGACTACCTGACCGACCAGCCGGAGCGATTCTTTGTGGCTGAGCTCGTGCGCGAGCAGGTGCTGCAACAAACACGCGACGAACTGCCGTTTTCAACCGCGGTGGTCGTGGACAAGTTCGAGGAGGCCGACGAGAAAGGCCTGATGCGGTTCTACTGCACCATCTTGGTTGACCGCGAATCGCAGAAACCGATCATCGTCGGCAAAGGCGGCTCCACGATCAAGGCCATCGGCACCGCGGCCCGCAAGGAGCTGCAGGCCTTCTTCGACGCCAAGGTCTATCTCGATCTTCACGTTAAGGTGAAGGAGTCGTGGCGAGACGACGAGCGGTTGCTTGACTCGCTGGGGCTGCCATCAAGGCGACGGAAATAGTCCCGTCATCAAGCGCTTTTCTCTCGGCGTCGCTGCGCCTCTGCGGCTAAAATTGCGAGGATCCCATGGGCCCGCAACGCAGAATTGACGTCGTTCTCGACTCCGTCAAGCGGCTCCTCCGCATTGGCGCGACGGCGAATCTGCTGAACCTGTTGCAGAAGCAGCACCCGGCCGACCTGGCCCAGGTGTTTGATTCGCTCCTCGATACCGAACGGCAGGCAGTTTTTTCAATCCTCGTTGAGCGCAGCGGCCGCCTCGCCATGGAGACGGTCAGCGAAATGGGACCGGAGGGCGGCGCCAAGCTGCTGACGGGCCGCTCCGCTGAAGAAATTGCCAAGTTACTGCAAGAAATTCCGTCGGACGATGCGGCGGCGTTGATTGACTACCTGCCTGAGGAACTCTCCGCTGAAGTCCTGGAGTTGATGCGGCGCCGGGAATCCGGCCAGGTCGAGAGCCTGCTCGAGTACGGCGAGCAGACCGCCGGCCGCATCATGAACCCGCAGGTGTTCGCGTTGAGCGAAGACCTGACGGTGGGCGAAGCGATCACGGCCTTGCAGAGTTCGCGCGACGTCGAGATGGTGTTCTACCTCTACGTCGTGGATGCCCGGCGGCATCTCGTGGGTGTGACGTCATTGCGACGCTTGCTGCTGGTGTCACCGGAGACGCCGCTCAAGCGCATCATGACGCCGGAGGTCACGAGCGTCCGCGTTGATACGGACCAGGAAGAAGTGGCGCGGCAGGTTGCGTCATATAACCTCCTCGCGGTTCCGGTCGTCGACGAAGAGAACAAGTTGGTCGGTATCGTCACCGTGGATGACGTCATTGACGTCATCAAGGACGAAGCGGCGGAAGACCTGCTGCGCCTCGCCGGCGTGTCGGGTGACGAGCGTATTGCCACACCGGCGTTTGAATCGCTTCGCAAGCGATTGCCGTGGCTTGGCATCAACCTGATCACGGCGTTCGTCGCGGCCTCCGTGGTAGCGCTGTTCGAGGGCACCATTCAGCAGGTGACCGCGCTCGCCATCTTCATGCCGATCGTGGCCGGCATGGGCGGTAATGCCGCGACGCAGACGCTCACGGTTGTGGTTCGCGCGCTGGCGCTGGGCGAGTTGTCCTGGGCGAGCGCGCGCAAGGCGCTGGCCAAGGAGGCCCTGGTGGGCCTCGGCAATGGCGTGGCGCTGGGGGTGGTTGCGGCCCTGGTGGCGTGGGTGTTCAAGGGCGAGCCGATGCTGGGCCTGATCCTTGGCATGGCGATGTTCGTGAACCTGTTCGTGGCGGCTGTTGCCGGCACCCTGGTGCCGCTGGGCTTAAAGGCGCTGAAAGTTGACCCGGCCCTGGCGTCCTCGGTGTTCATCACCACCTTCACGGACGTCGTGGGCTTTGCCTCGTTCCTGGGCCTGGCGACGGTGTTCCTCCGCTACCTCGTGACAGTACAATAGGCGGCTACGGCATGCCGCTGCATACCGCCGAAGCGCTCATCCTTCGCACGTACAAGCTGGGCGAAGCGGACCGCATCGTGGTCTTCCTGACACGGGATCGCGGCAAGAAGCGGGGCGTTGCTCCCAATGCGAGAAAGTCGCGCAAGCGGTTTGGCGCGGCCCTCGAGCCGCTGACCGAGGTCCGCGTCTCGTACATGGAGAAGGAAGGGCGCGAGCTGGTCGGGTTGAATTATGCGGAGCCGGTGCGATCGCCGATGTCCGCGGCGAGCCCCGAGGCGCTTGGCTACAGCCACTACTTCGCCGAGCTGATCGACGAGTGGGCGGCGGAAGCGGACGTGGACGAACGGTTGTACCGGCTCGGCACCTCGTCGCTCGAAGCGATGGTGACCGGCGCGCCGATGGACGCCCTGGCGCGGTACTTCGAGTGCTGGTTGCTGCGGCTGCAGGGTGTGTATCCGCATGATTTGACGCTGTCGAGCGGAGCGGCCACGTTTCTCGACGGCGTGCGGAAGGTCTCGCCACGTGATGTGGATTCGTTGGGCGCCACGACCCGCGTGTTGCGGGAGATTGAATTGATTCATCGGAAGTTGATTGCGATGCACCTCGAGAGGGAACCCCGATCCGTTCGCGTGTTGAACGAGCTGCGGCGGTCGTAACGTGACGTTCCAGGACCTGATCCTCAAACTCCAGCATTTCTGGGCCTCCCAGGGCTGCCTCATCCAGCAGCCGCTCGACGTCGAAGTCGGCGCCGGCACCTCGCATCCCGAAACACTCCTGCGCGTGCTCGGCGCGACGCCGTGGAACGTTGCCTACATCCAGCCGTCCCGGCGGCCGGACGATGGGCGGTTTGGGCAGAATCCGAACCGGTTGTTCAAGCATCACCAGTTGCAGGTGATCCTCAAGCCTTCGCCGGACGAAGTGCAGCAGATCTATCTCGACAGCCTCGAGTCGGTCGGCATCAACCCGCGCCTCCACGACATCCGCTTTGAGGAAGACAACTGGGAATCGCCCACGCTTGGCGCCTGGGGCATCGGCTGGCAGGTGATGCTCGACGGCACCGAGATCTCACAGTTCACCTACTTCCAGCAAGTCGGCGGCATCGATCTGTCACCGGTCTCGTGCGAGATCACCTACGGCATGGAACGCATCGCGATGTTCCTGCAGAAGGTGGACAACGTCTTCGACATGCAATGGGGCGGGGGCAAGACCTACGGCGAGGTGCGGCTCCGCGAGGAGGTCGAACAGTCGAAGTACGCGTTCAACCAGGACACGACGATCGGCGCCGAGCGCTATTCGCAGTTTCACCGCGAGCAGTTCGAGGCGAACTTCAAGTTCGGCCAGGAGCTGCTCGACAGCAAGCTGATCCTGCCGGCGCTCGAGCATTGCCTGAAGTGCTCGCATCTCTTCAACCTGCTCGATTCGAGCGGCAGCGTTGGCGTGACCGAGCGAATGGCCTACATCCTGCGCGTGCGCCAGCTCGCGTTGGCGATCTGCAAGGCTTACGTGGAAGAGGGATCAGGGATCGGGGATCTGGGATCAGGGATCGGGGATCAGGGATCAGTGCAGGGAGGGAAGCAGTAATGGACCGCGAGCTGCTTCTCGAACTCGGGCTTGAGGAGATTCCGGCGAGCTGGCTGCCCGGCCTGACCACGCAGATCGGCGTGGTGCTGGCGGCGAAGCTGAAAGAGGCGCGCCTGTCGACGGAAGAGCCGATCGAAACGTTCAGCACGCCGCGCCGCCTCACGGTTCGCTGTGCGCGCATTTCTGAGCGGCAGACCGACCTGGAAGAAGTCCTCAACGGGCCTCCGGTCTCGGCCGCGTTCGACAAGGACGGCAAGCTCACGCCGGCGGGCGCCGGCTTCGTGAAGAAGCAGGGCGCCACGGACGATCAGATTGAGCGCGTGACGACGCCGAAGGGCGAGTACATCGCGGTGCGCAAGCATCAACGCGGCAGGGCCGCGGTCGACGTCTTGCCGGATGTCCTGACGGCGGTCCTGCGCGGCATGTCGTTCCCCAAGCAGATGAAGTGGGATGCGATGCTGGCGGACGGCAAGGGCGACCTGCCATTCGGACGCCCGATTCGCTGGATCCTGTATCTCTACGGCGGACGCGTGGTGCCATTCACCATCGGCCGCTCGCCGGTGGCGGCGAACTCGCGCGTGCAGGACGTCAGCACCGGCCCCAATACGTACGGGCACCGGTTTCTCACGACCAGTGGGCGAGCCGGCCGGGCGGTGAAGGTCAAGAACTTCGACGACTATCGCAAGCGGCTTGCCGAGCACTTCGTCATCCTCGATCGCAACGAGCGTCACGACCGCATCGCGCGCGAGCTGGATGCGGAAGCGCGCCGCCGCGGCGGACGCATCGCCCGTTCGCTCGTCGGCCAAGGGATGCTCGACGAAGTGCCGGACCTGGTCGAGTACCCGGTGGTCGCGTCGGGAACGTTCAGTGAAGAGTTCCTGAAGCTGCCGGAAGAAGTACTGACGACCACCATGATTCATCACCAGCACTTCTTCCCGGTCAACAACGACCAGGGCAAGTTGCTGCCGGTGTTCCTGGCCGTGTTGAACATGGCGCCGGACCAGCCGGAAGTCGTATCGCGCAACATGGAGCGCGTGCTGGCCGCTCGGCTCCGGGACGCGCAGTTCTTCTACCACAGCGATCGGCAGCAGCCGCTCGCCGAACACCAGACGCGTCTAGATACGGTGCTGTTCCACAAGAAGATTGGCACCTACCTCCAGAAATCCGATCGCGTGGCGGCGCTGGCCGCTCACATCGCGGCCAACGTGCTGAAGGCGCCGCAGGTCGAAGCGCACGCGCGTGAGGCGGGGCAGCTATGCAAGGCGGACCTTGCGTCGGACATGGTGCGCGAGCTCACCGAACTGCAGGGCACGATGGGCGGCATCTACGCCCGCGAGGACGGCCGCCCCGAAGAGGTCTGGAAGGCGATCTACTTCCATTACCTGCCGGTGGGCGTGGAAGCCACGGCGCCGCCGACGAAGGAACAACTGGGCAAGGCCGCGGTGACGTGGGCCGCGGTGTCGTTGGCGGACAAGCTGGACACGGTGGCGAGCATGTTCGCTGCCGGCGAGCGCCCGACGGGTTCGCGCGATCCGTACGGCTTGCGCCGCGCCGCACAGGGCATCATTCGTATCCTCGTGGATTTGCCGGAACTCACCGGCCTGGATCTGCGACTGACGCTTGGTGACCTCGTCAGCGGCACGCACGACGAAGCCTTCTGGACCTTCATGATGGACCGCGTGCGCTTCGTGCTGGAGCAGCGCGGTTACGATCCACGCAACGTGCGCGCGGTCACGCACGGCGATCCCTCCGCGGTGAGCCCGCTCGTCGCGAAGCGAAAGCTCGAGACGCTGCCCGAGTTCACGGAGTCGGAGGACTTCAAGCAGCTCGCCGGCCTGTTCAAGCGCGTTCGCAACATCGCGAAGAACCTCGATGCGGCGGCGGCGGAACTGGGCGGCACGCTGGTCGAGCCGTCAGAGGTGGCGCTGGCCGGCGAGGTAAATCGATTGGCGCCGGTGATCGAAGCGGCGGTGAAGGCAGGTTCCGGTTACCGCCAGGCGTTTGCCGAGGCGGCCAAGGCCGGCCCTGCGGTAGCGAAATTTTTTGATGATGTGATGGTCATGGCTGAAGATCCGAAGTTGCGCGATGCGCGGCTTCGACTGTTGAGGCGGCTCGAGGGACTGATCCTTCAGCTCGCGGATGTGTCAGAAATCGTTCCTGAGGAGAAGTAAGCGTAATGGCAAAGAGCAAGGGCAAGGGCAAGGGTTCCAAGAGTTCCAAAGGTTCCAAGGTTTCGAAGGGACCCAAGAAGTTCGTGTACTTCTTCGGCAACGGCAAGGCCGACGGCAACCGCACGATGAAGGACACGCTCGGCGGCAAGGGCGCAGGCCTCGCCGAGATGACCAACGCGGGACTGCCCGTGCCGGCGGGTTTCACGATCTCCACCGACTCCTGCAACCTCTACTACGCCAACGGCAACAAGCTGCCACAGAACATCGAAACCGAGATGGTCACGCAGCTGCGCAAGCTTGAAAAGGCTGCCGGCGCGGAGCTCGGCTCGAAGAAGAAGCCGCTGCTCGTGTCGGTGCGCTCGGGCGCGAAGTTCTCGATGCCCGGCATGATGGACACGATTCTCAACCTTGGCCTGAACGACGAGACCGTCGAAGGCTTGAAGGCGTGGACCGGCAACGGCCGGTTCGCCTACGACAGCTATCGCCGCTTCATGCAGATGTTCGGCAGCGTCGTCCTCGAAATCCCGAAGGCGAAGTTCGAGCACGAGTTCGAAAGCATCAAGCACGCGCGTAACGCCAAGCTCGACACCGACCTTGATGAACTGGCACTCCAGGAAGTCGTCGTCGCCTACAAGCGCCTCGTCAGGGCCGAGACCAAGAAGGACTTTCCGCAGGACCCGATGGAGCAGCTGCGCGGCGCGCGCAACGCCGTGTTCCGCTCGTGGAACAACGCGCGGGCGAAGGAATACCGCCGCATCTATGACATCCCGGACTCGATCGGCACCGCCGTCAACGTCCAGATGATGGTCTTCGGCAACACCGGCGACCGTTCGGGCACCGGCGTGGGCTTCACGCGCAATCCCGCCACCGGCGCCAAGGAGTTCTTCGGTGAATTCCTGATCAACGCGCAGGGTGAAGACGTGGTGGCCGGCATCCGGACGCCGCAGCCGATCGCTGAACTCGAGAAGGTGATGCCGAAGGCGTACAAGCAACTCCGCGACATCACCACGCGGCTCGAGCGGAACTACAAGGACATCCAGGACTTCGAGTTCACGATCCAGGACGAGAAGCTGTACATGCTGCAGACGCGCAGCGGCAAGCGCACCGGCTACGCGGCGGTCGTCATCGCGACGGACTTCGTGAAGGAGAAGCTGGTCACCCCGAAGGAAGCCATCCTGCTGGTGGATCCCGAAGCGCTGTCGCAGTTGCTGGCGCCCGGCTTTGATCCGAAGGAATGGAAGTCGCACGAAGTCGTGACCAGGGGCCTCCCGGCCTCGCCTGGTGCGGCGTGCGGTAAGGCCGTCTTCTCGTCGGAGACCGCGGTTGAATGGTCGAACAAGGGCGAACCGGTCATCCTGGTCCGCCGCGAAACCGTTCCGGACGACATCCACGGCATGTGGGTGTCCCAGGGCATTCTCACGGCGACGGGCGGCATGACGTCGCACGCGGCCGTCGTCGGCCGCCAGATGGGCAAGCCGTCCATCGTGGGCGCCGGCGAGCTGCGCATCGACGAGCACGGCAAGTCGTTCACGGTGAAGGGGCAGACGGTGAAGGAAGGCGACTACGTGGCCTTCGACGGTCTCACCGGTGAAGTGAAGCTTGCGAAGGTTGCGTCGCAGCCCAGCGAGATCCTCCAGGTCGTGGCCGGCAAGATGAAGCCGGCCGACTCCCAGATCTACCAGCGCTTCAACACGCTGCTGTCGTGGACGGACAAGATTCGCCGGCTTGGGGTTCGCGCCAACGCGGATCAGCCCGACCAGGCCGAACTCGCGTACGCGTTCGGCGCCCGTGGCATCGGACTGTGCCGCACCGAGCACATGTTCTTCGGCGAGGGGCGCATCCCGATCGTGCAGCGCATGATTCTCGCGGACAACGAGGCCGATCGCCGCGCCGCGCTGAACGAGCTGCTGCCGATGCAGCGTGAAGACTTCTACGGCGTGTTCAAGGGCATGAAGGGGGAAGCGGTCACCATCCGCACGATCGATCCGCCGCTGCACGAGTTCCTGCCGAAGCGCGAAGACCTGATGGTGGAGATCGCCGTCATGGAATCGAAGGGGCAGAAGGGCAAGGAGCACGCCGAGAAGAAGGCGCTGCTGTCACGCGTTGAACAACTGCACGAGTTCAACCCGATGCTCGGCCACCGCGGCGTGCGCCTCGGCATTACCTATCCCGAGA
>DATMJU010000355.1:0-8918 GCA_035553795.1 Vicinamibacterales bacterium | reverse complement strand
TCGCCGAACTGACCGCGCAAGGGCGGCCGCATTGACGAAGAAGCCGCTTTCAACCGCGCGGTGGCGGCGCGTCAAGGAACTGTTCCGCGAGGCACTCGATCGCGATCCCGTTGAACGCGACCACTGGCTCGAGGCTCAGTGTGCCGGCGATCCCGATTTGCACCGCGAAGTGCAGACGCTCCTCGCCACCGACGAACTGCGCGCGTCCGATGTGGACCTCTCGGCTGACGAGTCGGCAAACGATGCTGCGGTCGCCTCGATCGCCATGACGCAGCGCATCGGTCCGTATCGAATCCTCAGGGAGATCGGTCACGGCGGCATGGCCACCGTCTTCCTGGCGGTGCGAGACGATGCCGAGTTCGATCAGCGCGTGGCCATCAAGGTGGTGCGCGGCACGCTGGGGGCGGATGCGCTTCGCCGGTTGCGCATCGAGCGGCAGATCCTCGCGTCGCTGGAACACGCCAACATCGCGCACCTGATCGACGGCGGCACCACCGCTGAGGGTGTCCCCTACCTGGTAATGGAATACATCGATGGCATCCCCATCGATCAGTACTGCGACAAGCACAACCTGTCGATCGCACAGCGCCTGGATCTCTTCTGCCGGGTGTGCGACGCCGTCAACCACGCGCATCACAGCTTCGTCGTCCATCGCGACATCAAGCCGTCGAACATCCTGGTCACGTCGGACGGCACGCCGAAGCTGCTGGACTTCGGCATTGCCAAGCTCCTCGACGAGAGCATGAGCGCCGCGCCGGTGACCCTCACCGGCTTCCGCGCCATGACGCCTGACTATGCCAGCCCTGAGCAGGTGCGCGGCGAACCGATCACGACGGCGTCCGACGTGTATTCGCTGGGTGCGCTGCTCTACGAACTGCTCACCGGCAAACGCCCGCTGACCTTTCGCACGCGTCAGTCCGCGGAGATCGTCCTGGTGGTGTGCACCGCCGAGCCCCGCAAACCCAGCACCGTCGTGGGGGCCGGGCGCGCGGCAAAGAGCCTGGCAGGCGATCTCGACGTGATCGTGCTCACCGCGCTGGCGAAGGAGCCGCTGCGTCGCTACTCCACCGCCGCGGCGTTCGCGGACGATGTGCGCAGGCACCTGGAAGGGCTGCCGGTGCACGCGCGGCCGTCGACGTGGCGGTATCGCTCCGCGCGTTTCGCCAAGCGCCATCGCACCGGCGTCGCCTTCGCCGCGATCTTCCTGGCCGTCGTCATTGCCTTCGGCATCGCGCTCGCGCAGCAGATGCGCAGCGTGTCGCAGCAGCGCGACACCGCCGAACAGGTCACGGCGATGCTGCTCGACATGTACGGTTCGTTCGATCCTTCGTCTGCGGGCGGCGGCAAGTTGTCGTCGCTCGAAGTGCTCGATCGCGGCGCGGCGCGCGTCGACAGCGAGCTCGCCAACCAACCCGAGTTGCAGGCTCGCATGCTCGACGCCCTTGGCACGCTCTACGGTGCGCTCGGCGAAGCGCCGAGGGCCGAAGCGGTCCTGCGCCGCTCGTTGTTGATTCGCGAAGGCCTCGCCAACGATGACCTCGCCACGGCCGGCACTCTTGTCCGCCTGGCCGATTCGCTTCGCAACCAGGGCCGCTTCCCCGAAGCGGAACCCGCCGCGCAACGCGCCCTCGACATCAACCTGCGTGTCGCAGGACGCGACTCACTGGCCACCGCCGAGGCCTACAACATGCTCGGACTCGTGAAGACGCTCCAGTCCCGCGCCGTCGAGGGCGCGGCGTTGATTGGACCGGCCGTCGACATCTGGCGCCGCGAAAAGGGGCTTGATAGCGAGGAGTTCGCCGGCGGCGTGACGAACCTGCTGCGATCGTGGCGTGAACGCGGTGATTACCCAGCGGCCAGTCGATTCACCCGCGCGGAGCTCTTGCGCGTGGAACGCGTCGAGCGCCAGCGGCTGGCAACCAGGCGAGGCGTGTTTGGCGATCGGAACTTCCTGACCGCTGAATCGATGATGAACGTCGGCCGCCTGCTGCAGGCGATGGAGCGGTACACCGAGGCCGAGACCTTTGTCCGCGACGCGCTCGAGTCGCGACGCGCCGTGCTGGGCGACGGTCACTTGACGGTGGCCGAAGCGAAGCATCACCTCGCCAGCCTGCTGCAGGATCAAGGCCGGCACGCGGAGGCCGAGACGCTGTATCGGGACGCACTACAGCTGATCGAGAACTCGAGCCCACGCCACACGCAGCGCGCGATCTATTTCTCCAATATCGCGTCGTTGATGGAAGCCATGAACCGGTTGCCCGAGGCCGAGGAATGGCTTCGCAAGGCGCTGGAGCTGAGACGCGATCTGCAGGGCCGCGAGCGCGTCGCGCTGGCTCGAACCCAGCGCGCGCTGGCGCGCGTGCTCATCAAGCAGGGCCGGGCGCGCGAAGCGAAACCGCTGCTCGCCGACTCCATCGCCATCTCGAAGGAACTTCTGGGCGAGGCGGATCCCGAAACGCAACTGGCAGTGCAGCTCGACCAGCAGTCGAGCTGACCGCGCTAGACCATCCGGGTCTTTTTGGCGACGGCCTTCTTGGGGGCCGCGTCCTTCACCTTCTGCGGCTTCAAGGCTTTGACTTCCTCGTCGGTCGCCGTTTCGAGGTGCTCGTCGGCGATGGAGGTCTTGAGCTTCTTCAATCCACCAGCGGTGAAGTCGATCTGGATGTATTCCTCGGTACGCACCAGCACGCGTCCGGCACCCCATTCGGGGCGGAGCTTGTGGCGAACAACGGCTTTTTCTTTGAATGGCATCCGTAGGCTTTTCGTGGCGAAAGGTCGGGGACTCCCCCGAATTGGGCATCAGCCCGTGAAACAGCACTGTACCGCAGACGGCGTCAACCAACAATCGCTGTTTTTTGGCGCGCGCCTGCGGCAGGAAGGGTGAGGACTGAGGCCGTGGCTACGGGATGCGCAGGACCTGCCCGGGCTTGATCTTGTCCGGATCGGTGAGTTGGTCCTTGTTCGCCTCGAAGATCTTCATGTACGCGCCCGCGCTGCCGAGGTGTTCCTTGGCAATCGCGCTCAGCGTGTCGCCGGCCTTGACGGTGTAGGTCTTGGCCGAAGCTGCGGCGCCCGCCGCGGGCCCACCGGTCACCTGGATGTCGGCGACGATGTCGTTCTTCCAGGTCGGGATGGTCTTGATCGCTGTCCAGATCTCGTTCTTCTCGTCTTCAGTGGCCACCGTGCCCTTGAAGTACAGCTTGCCATCGCGCTCTTCGGCGTTGCCGTGAAACTTGCCCTTGGCTTGCTGAATGGCGTACGCGTACGTGTCTCTGAGTCCCATACATCACCTCTGGTTGTTGACGTGATTGACCTGGCGGCAATCTAGTCGTCAAGCACGAAGGTCACCATCATGTTGACCTGGTATTCCACGATGCGTCCGTTGTCACAGCGCACACGCTGCTCCTTGATCCACGCCGACTGGATGTTGCGCAGCGTCTTCGCGGCGCGGGACAGCCCCTGCTGCACCGCGTCCTCGAAACTCTTCGGCGAGGTCGCGCTGATTTCCGATACTTTCGCTACTGACATCAAGAACCTCCTTGGCGGTTACGGCTTCATGACGCGGTATGAAGATGTTGCGGCGAGGGTCGAGGGAGGAGTGCCTACGCTCACGCTATGAGAAGCGGCGCAGGTCGTCAACGTAATAAGACGGACGAGGTGGCGTCATGGTGCGCTCGGAGTGAACCGAAAGACGCCGGAACCGCTTCTCAGCAAGAGCATCGCGGCGAGCGCTGTGAATACCGCCAGTGGGCCCCAGACCGGCAGCTCGCCTGGCGCCGCGGCCAGACCGCGGCTGATCGCGATGGCCGAATTGACGGATAACACTAGCAGGTAGAGCGTGGCCTGAATCGCAGCGGTGCTGGCAATCAGGTAGCCCCAGGCCCGCCGCCGCCAGAGCAACACGCCTCCTGCTGCTAGCGCCGGCACCATCATCGAGAGATCGAGCGCAGCTACGACCTTGAATGCTTCCGGCTCGACCGGAGTCGGGCGGCCGGCGAACGCGTACGCGCCCCACACACCGAGCCACACGACGGCCAGTCCGAGTGCGACAAAGATCAGATACCCGCCGACGACCCGCACCGGCGTGTCATGCCGAAAAGACGCGGCAACGGCGTTGACATCGAGATGCGAAAGCAGGACGCCGAGCGTGGCGACACCGCAGAGAAGGTTCACGACATAGAGCGGAAAGAAGCTGTTGAGGGCGGCACCGAGCAGGTAGAAGGCGTAGTTGTAGGTTGCGTACCCAGCGATTCCGAGGACCAGCAACAGTCCACGAACCGACCCAAAGGCTGCACGCTGGGTGCCGACCCACAGCAGCGGCACCGCCGCAACGAGCGTGATCCAGTCGTTCCCGTACCACGTCGCGCGGATCCACTCAACATCACGATATTGATCGGGTTGCACCAATCCGAGAGCCGCCTGCGCGAGCATGAGCATGGCGAGCAGAGTCCCCATCGCTCGTGCGGCCGCCATGGTCTCCTCCTCAGAACCAGAGTAGGCAGATCGGATGCCAGTTGCTTACGCCGGCCTTTCCGCCTCAAAAATTGGCGCGAACGATGGAATAGAGCGCATCGCCGGCATGGCCCGCCGCAACGAGTGCCGGAAATCTCGCAAACGGTGCGTGAGATTCCCCGTCCGATGCGATCAGACTAAGACTTCAGAACAGGCGCAGACGAGACGCACCCGCGAATAGATTCTCTGAGGGCTGAAGAACTGAGGAGTTGGTTGCGGGGGGGGGATTTGAACCCCCGACCTTTGGGTTATGAGCCCAACGAGCTACCGGACTGCTCCACCCCGCGACACCGGAAGAGGTTAATCGTAGCACGACGATCGCGCGTGCAACAAGTTTTTACGCGTTTTGCACCAGTAATTGCCATTGCCGCTCTGATTCTTCGTCGGCAGGAAACAGCGTTTCGATCCTCAATTCCTGCAACGTCACGTCATGCGGCGTCCCGAGCGTCATGATGGTGCTGAACAGCCGCAACTCGACGCCATCGCGACGAATGTGCACCGGCAACAGCAGATCCCCAGGCCTGACGCGCGATGCGCGATCGGCCGGCGACGGCAGGGCGTCGTAGCCGCGCAACTCCTCCAACAACTGCAAGCCCCGTGGATCGGCGGCGCTGTGCGACAGCTCGCGCTCGGCGCGGTCGAGCAAGTGGCTCCCGACCTCGGGCCAGTTCACAATCCATCGCCGCATGCCGTCCGGATGAAACACCGCGCGCAGCATGTTCGCGCCGGCCGGCAGCAGGTGCGGCTCAACGAGACGAGACATCACCAGCCCCGCTTCCCTGTTGCCCATCAGGCAATTCGACAGGCGATCCAGCACGACCGCGGCGTACGGCGAATGACGGTCGATGATGAACTGCAGCACCGAGCGGACGCGCGACATCTCATCGGCGGCCAGCGGCGTCTCCGTGAACGCGCGCGCAAAGCCGCCGGCTTCGAGCAGGCGGTTGCGTTCGCGCAGCGGCAGCTCGAGCGATTCCGCGAGGACCAGCAGCGCATCGCGGCTCGGTTGCGCGCGGCCGGTCTCGATGAAGCTGAGATGCTTCGCGGAGAAACCGGAGTGCATCGCCAGATCGAGCTGGCTCAAGCCGCGCGCCGTGCGCCATTCGCGAACCAGGCTTCCTACCATGGCTTGATCCTATTCGCTCGCGGCGCCGCTTTCATTACCTGGCAGGTAATTGCGGCCGTGCGTCCGGTCCGCGACGATGACGCCATGACAGCCAATCGCATCCTTCAACTGAACGCCGTGATCACCGCCGTCTGCGCTGCCGCGATGCTGGCCGCGCGACCCTACCTCTATCCGCTCTTCGGATTGAGCTCGCCGATGTGGCTCGATGTCGCCACTGTCGTGTTCATCGTCTATGCGGCCGCGCTCGCCGCCGCCGCCAGCCGGACCATCGTCCCGCGCGCCGCGTTGTGGGCGTTTACCGTTGGCGATGGGATGTGCTTCGTGCTCGGCGCGCTGATCCTGATCGCGTTCTGGTCGGAGATGACGCCGATCGCGCGCGTCCTGCTGGCCATCACCACGATCGTGGTCGACGGCTTCTCGATCGCGCAATTCAAGGCCGCCCGGGTCGCGCGGTAGTTCGCCCCACTGGCGTCCCGCATTTCAGTGGGACCAACCGTGACCGAATCGACGGCGGCGTTGCTAGGATTTGCCGCATGAAGCATCTCCTCGCACTCGCCTTTGTTGTCGCCCTGCCCGGCTTCGCCGCCGCGCAGACCTCCGCGGACGAGAAGGCCGTTCGCGCCGCCGTCGAGCAATATTTCAAGGGACACGCCACCGGCGACCCCGCCGAGATGCGGAAGGCCTTCCTGCCGACCGCGCATGTCGAGGGCAACCGCAACGGCGTGTTCACGTCGTGGACTGCCGAGCAATATGCCGGCAACTTCAATGGCAAACCCGCGGCAGACGAGGCGTCACGCAAGCGGACGATCGATTACGTCGCCGTCTCAGGCACCGCCGCAATGGCGGGCGCCACGCTGGTGCACGGCGCCACGACCTTTACGGACTACTTTGTGCTGCTGAAGGTGAACAACGAGTGGAAGATCGCGAACAAGGTCTACGCGTCGCGCCCTACCAAGTAAGGCGCGGCGCGCTGCGGGTTCCGGGTAACCGGTAACCGGTAACCGGTTCCGGGGACCGGTAACCAGTAACCGGTAACCTGGTTTAATGTCGAAGGTCCGTGTCCTTGGTCTCCTTCGTCAGGATCAAGCCAATCAGCGACAGCGCCGACACGCCTGACAGGTAATAGCCGACGAACTGCAAGCCGTAGTTCTGCGCGAACCACGTGGCGGCGTACGGCGCGAGAGAGGCGCCGAAAATGCCGGCCACGTTAAAGGCGATCGAGCTGCCCGTGTAGCGCACGTTGGTCGGGAACAACTCCGACAACACCGTGCCGAGCGGGCCGTAGACCAGCCCCGTCAAACCAAAGCCGAGACAGAGCATCAGCACCGCCCCGGCGGTGCCTGACTGGAACAGCGGCGGCATCACGAAGCCGTAGGCGATCGCAATCACGGTCATGATGATCATGAATTTCCGGCGGCCGGTCTCGGCCATGATGCCGGAGATCGGGATCGTCGCCGCGAAGAACAGGATCGCGAACAACTGCATCACCAGGAATTCGTTACGCGTGTAGCCCAGCGCGCTCACGCCCCACGACAGGCTGAACACCGACATCATGTAGAACAGCGCGTAGGCGACGATCGAGATCATCGTGCCGAGCACCAGCGTCTTCGGGTGGTCGCGGAACACCGCCACCGCCGGCACCTTCACCTTGGCCGCGTCCTTCTTGACCGCCTCAGCGAAGATCGGCGTCTCGGTGATCGTCAACCGCACGTAGAGGCCGACGATTACCAGCGACGCGCTCGCAATGAACGGGATGCGCCAGCCGTAGCTGAAGAACTGCTCGTCGGTCAGGAAGCGTGACAGCAGCAGGAACGTGCCGCCGGACAGGATGAAGCCAAATGGCGCGCCGAGCTGCGGGAACATGCCGTACCACGCGCGCTTGCCCGGGGGCGCATTCTCGGTGGCCAGCAGCACCGCGCCGCCCCACTCGCCGCCGAGGCCAAGCCCCTGCCCGAAGCGGCACAGCGACAGCAGCAACGGAGCCGCCACGCCGATCGTCTGGTAAGTCGGCAGCAAGCCAATCAGCACCGTCGATATGCCCATCGTCAATAGCGCCGCAACGAGTGTCGCCTTGCGGCCGATGCGATCGCCGAAGTGCCCGAACAGCACCGAGCCGACGGGCCGGGCGATGAACGCGATCGCGAACGTCGCCAGCGACGCCAGCGTGGCCGTATTGGGATCGGTCGAGGGGAAGAACAGCCGCGGGAAGACGAGCACGGCGGCCGTCGCGTAGATGTAGAAGTCGAAGAACTCAATCGTCGTGCCGATCAGGCTCGCGAACAGAACCTGGCCCGGCGTATTGACCTTGCGTGTTGTCGAAGTCACGCCCGGGATGGTACCTCAAGCGGCGCGTCAGAACACGAACTTCATCGCCAGTTGGATCACGCGCGGGTCTCCTGCGGACGTGATGGTGCCGAATGCGGAAGAACCGACGGTTGTATTCGGATTTCCCAATGGAGGGGTGTTGGTCGCGTTGAACACCTCGGCCCGCACGTCGAGCGCCCGCTTCGCGCCGAGGGTAATGCGGCGGCTCAACGCGATGCCGAGGTTGCGATACCCGGGTCCGCGAACGGGGTTACGTGAACTGGAGCCGAGCGTGAAGGCCGGCGCAGAGACAAACGCAGACGTATTGAACCACCGCGACGTCGATCGTTCGTCGGCCGGCAGGACCGGATTGCCGACGATGTTGGGACGCTGGGTGCCGAAGCCGGCAAACGCGTTGTTGTTCGTGCTCTGCGAGATCGCGAGGGGCACGCCCGACTGCAGCGTCGCGATACCGGACAGCGTCCAGCCCCGCCAATCCCACACCGCTGAGGCCACGAACACATGCGGGATGTCGCCGGATGAGTAATCGCGTTCGAGTTTGCGGTTGAAGCTGTCGGCGACCGGAGCGTTCGCAGCCGGACCGGTAAGAATGGACGCATCAAACACAGACGAAGCATCGTCCAGCAGCTTCGATCGCGTGTAGCTCAGGAGGTATGACAGGCCGCGCGAGAAGCGCTGCTCCAGCTTCGCGTAGGCACCGTGATACAGCGAGGTGCCCACATTGTTGCGATACAGGCTGACGGTCGTGTACTGCGGATAGGGTTTCATCAACTGCGCGAGGGGGATCGTTGGGTCACCGAGCGATGAGGAGCGCGGGATGATGCCGAAGTACGGGTTCGCGACACGCGTTTGCAGTGACGCCCCTTGTGCCAGCTGCTCCGCCGACAACTGATTGAGGTTGGTATCCGGCAGACCGACGCGCGTAATCTTCGATCCCGCGTATGCCACTTCAAGC
>DATMJU010000354.1:0-2162 GCA_035553795.1 Vicinamibacterales bacterium | reverse complement strand
TCGTCGCCGTGAGCCCCGGCACCGGCGCGCAATTCTCGATCCTGCCGCCTCAGAACGCGACCGGGAATTGGGTGAAAGTCGTGCAGCGCGTGCCGGTCCGCATCCAGCTCGACAAGGACGACGCCAATCGTGGCCTGCGCTCCGGCATGAGCGTGACCGTCGACATCGACACCGGCCACAGCCGCTCGATTGGCTCGCTGCTCGGCT
The DNA here is from genome assembly GCA_035553795.1 of Vicinamibacterales bacterium. Lineage (GTDB taxonomy): Bacteria > Acidobacteriota > Vicinamibacteria > Vicinamibacterales > UBA2999 > 12-FULL-67-14b. The sequence continues at coordinate 1,955 of DATMJU010000354.1, read as the reverse complement.
TCACCAGCCACGCGAAGGAAGCGCCCCAAAAATGACCACCGCCGCGCCCACCGCTTCAGCCATGCCGGCGAACACCCGCCGCGCGCTGGTGACGGTGTGCGCGATGACGGCGACCATCATGCAGGCGTTGGACACGACCGTGGCCAACGTCGCGCTGCCCTACATGCAGGGCAGCCTTTCGGCCTCGCTCGACCAGATCAACTGGGTGCTGACCTCCTATATCGTCGCCTCCGCGATCATGACCGCGCCGATCGGCTGGATGGCCGATCGCTTCGGGCGCAAACGCCTGTTCGTCGCCTGCGCCGCGGGCTTCACCTTCGCCTCCGTGCTCTGCGCGGTGTCGCAGAACATCACGCAGATGGTGATGGCGCGGCTTCTGCAAGGCGCGTTCGGCGCGGCGCTGGTGCCGCTGTCCCAATCGGTGATGCTCGACTCCTATCCGCCGGAGCAGCGCGGCTCGGCGATGGCGATCTGGGGCATCGGCGTGATGCTCGGCCCGATCATGGGGCCGACGCTCGGCGGATGGCTGACCGACTCGTATAGCTGGCACTGGGTGTTCCTGATCAACCTGCCGGTCGGCATCGTTACGGTCATCGGCCTGATGCTGTTCATGGACGAGACCAAGCAGCAGACCCACCTCACCTTCGACTGGCTCGGCTTTCTGGCGCTCGCCGTCGGCATCGGCGGGTTGCAGATGATGCTGGATCGCGGCGAGCAGCTCGGCTGGTTCGAATCGAAGGAAATCTGGATCGAGATGTTCATCTCGATTGCCGGCTTCTACTATTTCTTCGCGCACTCGTTCACGACCGACAAACCGTTCGTGCGTTTCGAAATGTTCAAGGATCGCAACTTCGCGGCGGCCTGCGTCTTCATGGTCGTCATCGGTATCGTGCTGTTCGGCACGATGGCGCTGGTGACGCCGTTCATGCAGAACCTGCTCGGTTATCCGATCCTGACCGCCGGCTTTCTGCTCGGCGCGCGCGGCGTCGGCACGCTGATCTCGATGATGGCGGTCGGGCGGCTGTTGAAGATTTTCGAGGCGCGGACATTGGTGTTCGCAGGGCTGTCGATCTCGGCCGCGACGCTTTATGCGATGATCGGCTTCACCACCGACACGACGGCGCGCATGATCGTCACCACCGGCGTCATTCAGGGCATGGGCCTTGGACTCGTGTTCGTGCCGCTCTCGACCGTCGCCTTCACCACACTGCCGGGGCACCTCCGCACCAGCGGCACCGCGATGCTGACGCTGGTGCGCAACATCGGCAGCTCCATCGGCATCTCGATGGTGATCGCCACGCTGACCAACAAATCGATCGTGATGCACGCGCGGTTGACCGAGGACGTCACGCCGTTCAATGACGCGCTCCAGCAGGCCGGCTCGGTGCTGAACACCGCGACGCAGCAAGGGCTGGCGCTGCTCGACCAGATCGTGACGCAGCAGGCGATGGTGATCGCTTATTCCAACGACTTCAAACTGCTGATGGTGCTGACGCTGGTGATGATCCCGTTCGTCGTCGCGATCGGTTCGTCGCGCAGCAAGAGCACAGGACCGCAAGAGGTCCACGCGCTGGATTGAATCGCGTGCTCGGCTGCTAGCGATTCCCACCGGCGTCATTCCGGGGCGCGCCGAAGGCGCGAGCCCGGAATCCACCTGCACGCACCGACCTCTGTTCTGGATTCCGGGCTCGCTCGCTTCGCGAGCGCCCCGGAATGACGGAGAGCTACTTTGAGAATTCCGCCTTGATCTTTGCCGAGTGCTGGCCGATCGACGGAACCGGGCCGTACTGCCGCTGCTCGCCCGCGCGTTGCGCCGCGGGTGCGGGGTACGACACCGGCCCCGTCGGCGTGCCGACAGTGATGCGGCGCAGATGCGGGTGCGTCGACAATTCGGCCGGCGTGTTGACGCGGCCGAAGGCGATGTCGGCGGCGGTGAGCTTCTCGATCAGTTCGTT
>DATMJU010000353.1:0-6915 GCA_035553795.1 Vicinamibacterales bacterium | reverse complement strand
CTCGTCAACACCGCGGTGTTCTCGGTGATCTTCACGCGCGTTGCGCCGCTCGACGTCGGCATGCCGTATCCGCTGTTTGCCTTTTGCGGCTTGCTGGCCTGGAACTTTTCCGCCTCGTCCTTCAGGTTCGCGGTGCAGTCGCTGACTTCCAACGCCAACCTTGTGACCAAGGTCTACTTCCCGCGCGAGATCTTTCCAATCTCCGCGGTCTTCGTGTCGATGGTCGATCTCGCCGTCGGGGCGACCGTGCTGATCGCGTTGATGGCCTACTACCAGATCGCTCCCACGTCCGCGCTGATCGCGCTGCCCTGGGTCCTGCTGGTGCACATCATGTTCACGCTGGCGATCAGCCTGTTGCTGGCGATGGCCAACCTGTTCTACCGCGACGTGAAGTACCTGTTCGAGCTGGTCCTCACGGTGTGGATGTTCGTGAGCGCGGTCCTGTATCCGGTCAGCCAGGTTGGCGGGGTGATGGGAACCATCATGTCACTCAATCCGATGACGCCAATCCTCGAGGCCTACCGCGACGTGCTTCTCCGCGGCCAGGTGCCGGATGCGGCCTTTGGCGTGACCACGGTCGTCGCCGCCCTGTTCCTCGCGGGCGCATGGCTGGTGTTCCATCGTGCGGAGTACGCCTTCGCAGAAAACGTCTAACGCAGTTCGCCTCGCGCGCCTGGCCTGGCTGGCGCTCTGCGTGTTCATTGTCTACGGCAGCATGGGCACGTGGGCGTTCTACCAGCCCGGCATCTGGGCGCCGACCATGGTGTCGGCGCGCGATGTCGCGCTGAACGTGCTGCTGTATGTGCCGTTCGGCACGCTCGGCGTGATCTCGCTGCGTGACGGCTATCCCCGATATTGGTTGCGGCTGGTACTGAGAGTGGTGTTGCTGGCGCTGATCTTCAGCGCCGCGAACGAAGCCTTGCAGCTTTACACGATCGATCGCGTGGCGTCGCTCACCGACATTCTCTCGGCCGGAGCCGGCTCGCTCGCCGGCGGAGTGGCCATCGGCTTCCTCGAACCCAGATAGGCCGACGCGTACTGCTCGACCATGCGTTGAATCGAGAAGTGTTTCGCGACGCGCCAGCGGCCGGCGTCCCCCATCAGGCGCCGCAGTTTCGCATCGAGCGCCAGCGCGGTCAGTGCCTCGGTCATCGCGACAGCCCGGCCGTGCACCAGCCACCCGGTCTCGCGATCGATCACCAGTTCGGGATTGCCTCCGACCGGCGTCGCCACCACCGGCAGCGCGGCCGCCATCGCTTCGAGAATCGTGAGCGATGCGCCTTCGTAGGTGGAACAGTTGACGTAGACGTCAAACGCCGCCATCAGGGCGCGGACGTTCGGGCGATACCCGGCGAACACGACGGAATCGGCAATGCCGAGCTCACGTGCCAGCGTTTCGAGAGGTTCGCGCTCGGCGCCGTCCCCGACAATGACCGTGCGCGCGTGCGGCATCTTGGCCCGGAGCAAGGTGTGCGCCTGGAGCAACAACCGCAGGTTCTTGACCGGGTCCAAACGTCCCGCCGCGCCGATCACGAAGGCATCCTCGGGAACACCCAGCGATTGGCGCGCGGCGTGACGTTGCGCCGCGGTGGGCCGTTCTCCGGGATCGATCCCGTTATAGAGGACGTCTACGCAACGGGCCGGAAAGCCTTCCGCGATCATGTGGTGCCTGAGATCCGCGGAGACCGCGAACAGCCGCCCCGGCAGCCGCGACAACACCGGATTGACCAACCGGCGCTTTGATGACGGGCCGGCATTCGACAGCTTGCCGTGCTCGGTAAACACGAGCTGGACACCCCGGGCTATGACCGCCGCCAGCAGCCCGTAGACATAGGGCGAGTAGTGATGACAGTGGACGACGTCGATCCCCTGGGAGCGCATCAGCCGCGCCAGCCGGACGGCGAGCTTCGGCTGAAAGCCGGGCGTGCGCGACAGCGACGTGACGGGTATGCCGCGGTCGGTGAGCTGCGATGCCCACGCACCCGGCTCATCGAGACAGCAGACAGACGAATCGACCCGGTCCGACAGCGACTTGACGATCTCAATCACGAGGCGTTCGGTGCCGCCCGGCGACAGGCTCAGCACCAACTGCATGACTTTCGGCTTGCGCACGCCTTCAGGTAAGCCAAGGCTGTGCCAGCTCCAGCGCAGCTATACCACCGCGAATCCGCACTGCCACAGAAGTAAGTCTGCCAACAACTACCCTTTGGTTCACCATTCTCGCGCCGGCACGTACCACCTGACCGCGAAAGTCTTCTGAGATCGCCGGTCACCATGCCCGGTTCTTGGCGAAGCGTTTGCTTAACTCGGCAGCGTGTGCGGCATATGCGGCGTGGTGAGCGTTGACGGGGATCTGCCTCCTGAGGTCATCAGCGCCATCCCATCCATGACGGATCGGCTCTACCATCGCGGCCCTGACGGCGGCGCCTACTTCTACGCGCCTTGGGCCGCGCTCGGGCACCGGCGGCTGGCGATCATTGATCGCGCCGGCGGCGAGCAGCCGATGGCCAATGAAGACCAGTCCGCGTGGATTGTCTTCAACGGCGAGATCTACAACCACCACGACCTGCGGCGCGAGCTCGAGCAGCGTGGACACCGCTTCCGCACGCAGTCAGACACCGAGGCCATCGTCCACGCTTACGAGCAGTGGGGCGATGCGTGCGTCGACCACCTCGACGGCATGTTTGCCTTCGCGATTGCCGATACCGCGCGCCGGCGCGTGTTGCTGGCGCGCGATCGACTGGGTAAGAAGCCGCTGTTCCACGCGATGTTCAACGGGGTGCTGCACTTCGCCAGCGAGATCAAGGCGATCAAGGCCAGCCCGCTCTGGAACGGTCAGGTCAACCTCGATGCGGTGGAAGGCTACCTGTCGCTCGGCTACTTCGTCGCGCCTGGCACCGCCTACCAGCACGTCAGCAAGCTCGAACCTGCGCACACGATGTCGGTGGAAGGTTCGCGGATCACCCAGCGCAAGTATTGGGACATCACCGCGTTCGATACCGACGGGCGCAGCGCCACCGCCTTGATCGATGAAGTCGATGCGCGCCTGGCGGCCGCCGTGTCACGCCGCCTGGAAAGCGAAGTGCCGATCGGCGCGTTCCTGTCGGGGGGCATCGACTCGGGGCTGATCGTGTCGTACATGGCGCAGGCGCTGCACTCGGCGCCGGTGACCGCGTCGGTGGGATTCGATCATCACGCGCACAACGAGCTCGAACCCGCGGGCCTGACCGCGGCCCATTTCGCGACGCGCCACACCACGTCGATCGTGCAGCCGAAGCTCGAGGACGTGCTCGATCCGATCGTGCAGGCGTTTGACGAGCCGTTCGCGGATCCGTCCGCGATTCCGACCTACTACGTCAGCAAGATGGCGCGTGAGCACGTGACGGTCGCGCTCTCCGGCGATGGCGGTGACGAGGCGTTCGGCGGCTATCACTGGCGATACACGCCCCACGCGCTTGAAGCGCAGGTGCGCCGGTTGATGCCCGGCACCGCCGCCCGGAAGGCGGCGGCCTGGCTTGGCGCACGCTGGCCGCGCGCGCGATCGTTTCCGCGGCCGCTGCGCCTGGGCAACGTGCTCGAGAACCTCGGCCGCGATCCGGCCGGCGCGTATTACGCGGACCTGTGTTTCCTGAAACCGCAGGATGCGCGCGCCTTGCTGGGACTGGCGCCGACGCGCGAGCCGTCCGACAGCCCGGTCTACGAGCTCGTCACGCGGCCGTATCGCGACTGCCCGTCCGACAGCGCGGTGCAGCGCGCGCAGTACGCCGATCTCAAGGTTTACCTGCCCAACGACCCGCTGGTGAAGGTCGATCGCATGAGCATGGCGAACAGCCTCGAGATTCGCTGCCCATTGCTCGATCACCGGATCATCGAACTCGCCTTCCGTATCCCGACGAAGTCGAAGATGCCGAACGGACGGCCGAAATCGCTGCTGCGCGGCCTCGCCGAGCGGCGGCTGCCGCGGCAGATCGTCTCGATGCCCAAGCGCGGTTTCACCGCGCCGGTGGGCTCGTGGCTGAGCGGCGACTACGCGGAAACGTTCCGCCTCGATGTCCTCGGCGCCGACGCCCGCTCGCGCGACATCGTCGATCGCGACAGCGTGGCGCGGCTGTTTGCCGAGCACCGGTCAGGCCAGGCGGATCATGCGTATGCGCTCTGGGCCGTGTGGATGCTGGAACGCTGGGCGCGCCACGAACCCCCTTCGCACGGCAGCGTGAGCGTCCGTCCCCGGGAGGTTGGCGCCCTGGTGGCGTAACAACACCGTGTTCAGGACCATCTTCGTTGTCCTCGCGCTGACTGCCGGGTGGGGCCTGGCGCTGCAGAGCACGCTCTACGCGGCGTGCCTCTATCTGTGGATCGCGTACTTTCGACCGGAAACGTGGGCGTGGAGCGACATCTTCGCCACGCTCAACCTGTCGTACTTCGCCGGCGCATACCTCGTGATCCGCACCGTCATGGCCGGCCATCGCTTCACGCTCGACTGGCGCAGCGCGCTGTTAATCCTGTTCCTGTTGCAGTCGCTGATCGCCTCGTGGTTCGGCAACTACTGGGAGTACTCATTCGGCTACTGGCAGGACTTCGCCAAGACCGTCGTCGTCAGCTACCTGCTCACGATCATCATCTCGTCGACGAAGGACCTGCGCCTGGTCTTGATGGTGATCGTGCTGTCGCTCGGCTTCGAGGCGACCAAGCAGGGATGGGCGGGCATGCTGCTCAGCCCGGGCTCGCCGAACGTCAATGGCGTGCCCTTCCTGGGCGACAACAACCTCGTGGCCGTCGGCATGGCGATGCTGCTGCCGGTGATCGCCGCGCTCGCCAATACCTCGACGGGCTGGCGCAAGCAGCTGTTCCAGTTCATGAACATCGGTGTGCTGTATCGCGCGATCAGCACGTACTCCCGCGGCGGGTTCCTGTCGCTCGGCGCGGTCGGCGCGATCTACTTCTGGCGATCGCCACGGAAGCTGCGAACCGTCGCCGCCATGACCATCGCCCTTGCGCTGGTACTGCCGGTGCTGCCGCCGGCGTTCTGGGACCGCATGGGCACCATTACCGCGGCCGAAGACGAGGTACAGGACGACTCTGCCGCCAGCCGCATGTATTTCTGGCAGGTCGCCGTGGTCATGGCCAACGACCGGCCCCTCGTCGGTGTCGGCCACTCCGCGTATCCGCGGAACTACAACCGTTACGACGAGACCAACGGCGCCTACCTGACGAATCGTGCCGTGCACAGCGCGTGGTTCGGCGTGCTCGCCGAGACGGGCTATCCGGGTCTGTTGTTGTTCATCGCGATCATCTTTACGTCGCTCCGCGCCTGCGCGCGCGTGCGGAAGGCCGCGCAGAGCGGCGCCACCAATCCCGATCTCGCGCCATACGCCATCGCCCTCGAGTCGTCGCTCATTGCCTTCGTCGTCGGCGGCAGCTTCGTGTCGTTCCAGTACTGCGAGATGCTCTGGCATTTCTTCGCGCTCACCATCGCGCTCGAACGCGTAGCGGTGGCCGAGGCCGTAACCGTGCCGGTTGCGGCAGAACAGCCTACGGCCGCGACCGAATCTTCCGTCGGACCCGACTTCGTCTGGACCTAGCCCCCATGCCAAACGTCTCCGTCATCATCCCCGCCTACAACGCCGAAGCGTTCATCGCCGACACGATCCGCTCCGTCCTGGCGCAGACCTACCAGGACTTCGAGATCATCGTCGTGGACGATGGATCGAAAGATGGAACGGTGGCGGCGCTCGAGCCGTTCAACGGCTCCGTGCGCGTGCACACGCAGGCCAATGGCGGCGTGGCGAAGGCGCGGAACACCGGCGCCTCACTCGCGACCGGCGCATTCATCGCCTTTCTCGATGCCGACGATCTGTGGTTGCCCCAGAAGCTCGAGCGGCAGCTGCAGCACGCATCGGCGCCGATGACCTTTACGGATCGCCTCAACATCGGCGATCGCGGTGACCTGCCCGAGCTGCAAAGCCTGGTCACGCCCATGCACGGCGGCGATGTCTTCGTCCGGTTGTTGCGCGAAGGCAACTTCATCACCAATACCAGCGTGATGATGCGCCGCGCCCTGTTCGACAAGATGGGCGGCTTCTACACCGGACTCAACGGGACCGAGGACTGGGACCTGTGGATCCGCATCGCCGAGCGTCACGAAGTCGGCTTCGTCCCTGAACCGCTCGTGAAGTACCGCTTCCATGGCGGTGGCATCAGCCGCAACTTCATGCGGATGGGACGCGAGCGCGTGCTGGTGATCGAGCGCGCGCTGGCGCTCGATCGCGGCCGCGCGCTGGACTGGCGGACACGGCGGCAGATCTGGGCTGAGACCTGGCGGACCAATGCCTACGAAGCCGGGCAGGCCGGCGCGCGTGGCCAGGCGCTGCGCGACTACGCCAACGCTGCCGTCGCCTGGCCGCTCGAATTCCAACCGTACAAGGAAGCCATGAAGGTGTGCCTCAATGCATGACCGTCCGATGCGTGTCGCCATCGACGCGCGCTGCCTGAACGTCGATCACCTGCGCGGCATGGGCAAGTCGATCTACGAGTTCATGCAGCGCACCGCGTCGAGCGGCGCCATTGAATGGCACCTGCTCTCGAACCGGCCCGACCTGCCCATGCACGTGCCGAGCGACGCCTGCCGGGTGTCGGTGTTCGAGACCAGGGGCTACCGGTTCAACACGTGGGAGCAGTACTCGCTTCCCGCGGCCGCATCGAAGCTGGGCGCCGACGTGCTGCACGCGCCGGCCACCACGGCCCCGTGGTGGCAACCGGTGCCGACCGTCGTGACGGTTCACGATGCCATTCCGTGGCAGGGCAACGATCCGGCGTGGCCGGCCGGCTTTCATCGCGACCGGCTGCTGCCGGCCGCGTATCACAAAGCCGGCGCGGTGATCACCGTCAGCAACACGTCGCGGCGCGACATCCTCG
>DATMJU010000352.1:0-9244 GCA_035553795.1 Vicinamibacterales bacterium | reverse complement strand
CCGGCGCGCGATTGGCTCGCGCGGCGACCAGCGGCTCCGGCAGATCCTGGTCGGACTGCAGACGGCGATGGCGGTGGTGTTGACGATCTGCGGAGCGTTATTGCTGAGCGGACTCGACCGTGCGTCGCGCATCAATCCTGGCTTCGAACCCAGCGGTGTCCTCGGCGCGCAGATGCGCATTGCCGCCAGCGCCTATCCGACCGAACCAGCGAGGGCGGCACTGATCGCACAGGTGATCGAACGCATTCGAGCGCTGCCTGGCGTGATCTCCGCCGGAGCGACGCTCAACCCCTTCATCCCGAACTTCTTCTTCCAGACCACGGTGCAGATTGAAGGGAAGCCGTCGCCGGATGGGCAGCCGCATACCGTGCAGTTTCGTCGTGCGACCCCGCAATATTTCAGGACGATGGGCATCCCGATCCTTCGCGGCCGCGACTTCGAGGATTCCGACGGTCCCACCGCGCCGCAAGTGGCGATGGTCAGCCAGTCGTTTGCAGATCGCTTCTGGCCCGGCGAGGATCCGATCGGTCGCCGGGTAACCAGGAGCGGGCGCACGCTCACGGTCATCGGCACCGTCGGCGACGTGCGGGATGTCAGCATCGGCCAGCCTCCCGGGCCGACGCTCTACATCGCGTACTTCCAACAGAATGTCGCGGTCACGCCGGTGTCGCTGGTGGTGCGCACGAGTGGCGATCCGCTCATGCTCGCCGGCGCTGTGCGATCCGCGGTGATGTCCGTGGATCCTGCGCAGCCGATCGATCACATCACCACCGTCGATCGGTTCCTGAGCGATTCGGTTGGACCGCAGCGATTCAGGGGCGCGTTGCTGATCGTGCTGGCGGTCATTGGCGTGGCTCTGGCGGCGATTGGCGTATACGGCGTCACCGCAAGATCCGTTCAGGAGCGGACGCAGGAACTTGGCGTCAGGCTCGCCCTCGGTGCCACTCACTCCGCCGTGGTGCGCGGGATGATCTGGCAGGCCATGCGCGCGGTCATTGGGGGCCTCGCCGCGGGCGCCGGCCTCGCCGCCGTCGCTGCAACCCTGCTGCTGCGCGCCCTGCCGGATCTATCGCGCTCGGATGCGTGGACAGCCGCCCCGGCAATCGCGTTGCTCGCGCTCACTGGCGCTCTTGCTGCGGCCATTCCTGCGCGCCGCGCCGCCGCGCTCGATCCGGCGATCGCCCTTCGCGCCGACTAGCGCGGCTATCGATCCGCGGTCGCTGCTCCGGCGAGCGGCAACCGGTACGCCACCATCTCCTCGCCGTTGCGGATCAGCAGCACGCCATTGACGATGACGGGGTGGTTCCAGGTCTTGGCGTTCAACGCTGGAATGCGCGCGAGCTCCTTATAGGCATCCGGCGTCGCGCTCACGAGAGCCAGCTCGCCCTCTTCGGAAATCACCAGCAGCAGATCCTGGTCAGCGAGCAGCACCATCTGTCCGTTCCCGTAGCGTCCGCCCTTCCACTTGCGCTTGCCGTCAGAGAGATCGATCGACGAAAGGATCGCGCCGTCGAATCCATAGGCGTGCCCTTTGTGGACGACGAGGTCGTTGAAGTACGGCTTGAGCCCGTTTGATGTCCAGCGTTCGTCAACCTGCCACGCATCAGCCGACTGCTTGATGGCGAGTCGGCGCGTGCCGAGCCCGCCGGTCGCCGCCATGCCATTGATCAGGATGTCTCCTTCGGCGGTGATTGCCGGTTGCACGATGGCGCCACCCTCCCACTTGTGCTCCCACAGCAAGGAACCATCCTTCGGGTTGACGCTCACAGCGCCCGGCGCGCTGAGAATCACGACGTGCGTGACGCCGTTCACCGTCAGCAGGTGCGGCGAACTGTAGCTGCCGCCGTGGATCGGTCCAATCCACTTCAGCTTGCCGTTCATCTTGTCGTAGGCGGCCAGCGTGCCATAGAGCGACACGATCACGTGATCGTCAACGATCAGCGGGGAGCTCGAGATGCCCCACATCGGCACCTCGCGCTTGGTGTCCGTCGCGGCATTGTGCTGCCACAGCAGCCTTCCGGTCGTGGCATCGAGCGCGTTCAACATACCGGTCGCGCCCAGTGCGTAAATGCGGTTGCCATCGATGGTCGGGGTGCCGCGTGGGCCCGCGCCGCCGTTCGATTCGTAGAAGCGAATCGGGTCCTTGTGCCGCCACACTGCTTCGCCGGTCGATACGCGGTAGCAGCCGACGATCTCTTCGTCGCCACGCTGCTCCTGCGTATAGAACAGGTCGCCACGAACAGAGAACGACGACCAGCCTGGCCCGACCGGGCGCCGCCACATCTGCACCGGTGGCGATTGGTTCCAGTCGGTATTGATCTGCACGTTGCGGATCACGCCGTCGCGGTTTGGTCCGCGGAAGCCGGGCCACTCGGCGGGTGCGACGGGTGCAACAGGTGCAACAGGTGCAACGGGTGCAACGGGTGCAACAGGTGCAACGGGTGCAGCGGGTGCGAGTGCCGCAGGGGCGACGGGTGCTGCAGGTGTAGCAACTGGCTCTGCTCCAGCACCCGTAGCACCCGTAGCACCCATTGCACTCGTTGCACCCGTTGCACCCGTTGCACCCGTCGCACCCGCTGCACCTGCAGCGCCTGCCTCTATGGGCTTCAGCGGCTCCTCGCCGCGCGCGAGCAGTCGTTCTTCCGCCGTCGGCGTCCATCGCCACGCCAGCATGAAGCCGCCGCCCATGACCCCTTCGGTGCGGATCGCAAGCATCGGAGCGAGGCCGACGATCAGGAACACCGGGACCAATGCGAGCCTGCGCACCTGATCGCTCTTGCCGGATGACACCAGTGCCCACACACCGATCGCCCAGGCAAAGCAGATAGTGCCGAGAATGTAGGACAGGAAGCCCTGCGCGCCTCCGGCGATCGAGATGTCGACGACCGTCTTCGTGAGGGCGACGGAAATCACCATCAGTAGCAGCACGCCGATGCGGTCGAGCCATGGCGCGCGGCTGAAGAACAGCCACCACACCGTCAGCAGCAGCGCGCTGAGCGCGCCGCCGCCGAGCACCGCGAGCGAACGCTCGATGTCCGCGGACACCCAAGGGCCAGCAATGACGATGGCGGCGTACAGCACCGCGATGGCGATGATCGGCCAGGTACGAAGCGGGCGTTGAATCGTGTCGTATGTCATAGGACGTCCTTCACTACTCGGACCGTAACGCTTGCAGTACGTCGACCCGTGCCGCGCGCGCAGCGGGCAACATGGCCGCGGCCAGCGCCGCAATTGCGAGGATGCCGGCAGCCCCTACGATCGAGCCCACACCTGGCATCTGCAGCTGGTTGAGAAACGATGACGCGACGAACGCAAAGAAGTAACCGGCGACAGCACCGGCGACCACGCCGACGGTGACGATCCTCACGCCCTCAGAGAGCACCCGCTTCAACAGATCCGAGGGCGCGGAACCAATCGCCAACCGCACACCGAATTCTCTCGTCCGCGCGGTAACGCCGAATGCGAGCACGCCGCCAACGCCGACGACGGCGATCAATAGTGCCACGCCGGCAAAGCCGGAGACGACAAACGCGTTCAGGCGTTCGGGAGCCAGCACTTCTGCCCGCACATCCTCGAGCGTGGCTGCCCGTTCGACGGGCTGGGTAGCCGATAGCTCACGCACCACTCGCGTGATCGGGTTGACCAGGGCATAGGGATCGCCCGCGGTGCGCACGAACAATCGGCCCGCGACTCCCATCTGCCGGACGGGGTGATACACCGACATCACCGATCCACGCGCGATATGTTCATCGTCCGCATCAGCGACGATGCCGATGATGCGGCGAGGAAACGGCTTGGGACCGAAGTACGGATCGATCCACCACACCCTGCGGTTGAGCGCTTCGCCGTTTGGATACAGGCGTTGCGCCACGCTCTGGCTGACGATGACGACGGCCTCGCTGCCGCGGGCATCTTCCGACGTGAAGTCGCGGCCGGCGAGCAACGGGATCCCGAGGACGTGGAAGAAATCCGGAGCGACGATGCGCAGACGGGCACGAGGGTGCTCTTCGCCATCCGCGGGCGTGAAGCCGTCCGCGCCGAAGGTGATGCCGGCGGCCCCGCCGAATCGTCCCGCATCGCGCCACGGGGTAAAACTGCCCATCGACACGCCCTCAACGCCCGGCAGCGCGTTCACCCGATCGGTGACCTGCTGGAAGAACGCGAAGTCCTGCTCGTTGCCGCCGGTGAGATTGCGCATCGGCAGATCGATGGCCAGCACCTGCTTCATGTCGTAGCCGGTGTCGACATTTCTCAATGACACCAGCGTGGCAATTAGCGTGGCGGCTCCGACCAGGAGCACAAAAGTGAACGCAACCTGCGTGGTCGCAAAGATCTTCAGCCGGCGATTCGTGCCAGGCGTAATGCGGAGGTTCCCGGCTGACATGCCGCTGCCGATCGGCGATTGAGGCGAGGGCAAGCGGGGCACATAGGCAAGCAGCACCGCTGCGGCCATCGCGAGCGCGGCACCCACCCAGAGCACGCTGCCGTCAATCGACACCTCGAGCGCCCGCACGGAGAAGCGGGCGGCAAACGAGGCCACCATCGAAACCATCGGTCGCGCCAGCAGGACGCCGAGCGCCGCTCCGGCGCCGCACAGCACGAGGCTTTCCGCGAGCAGCGTTCGGCGCAACGCGCCCCGGCTCGCGCCAAGGGCCGCGCGGACCGCCAGCTCGCCTTCGCGTCGCACCGAGCGGGCCAGGATCAAGTTGGCGACGTTCGAGCACGCGATGATGAACACCACGCCTGCGGCGGCGAGCAGGATCAACAGGATCGGTCGTGCCGGCGCGGCGATCTGATCGCGCAGCGCAGCCACGTCGACGCGCATGTCGGCGCGTTGCGGATACGCTTCGGGATGGTCGGTCTTGAGTCCAGAGTGAATCGCGCTCAGCTCGGATCTCGCATCGTCTATCGTTTGTCCCGCCTTCAGCCGGCCGAACAGTTGCGTCATCCGGTGCGTGCGGCCAGTCACCATCTGCGCGCCCATGTGGTGCGGGCTCGTCACCATGTTGGCGATGATCTCGGTGTCGGCCGGATACGGCACTGATGGTTCCAGCACACCCACGACGGTGGCGCTCCTGGTGCCCAGCTGAATGGTCTTGCCAAGTACCGAAGCGTCGCTATTGAGCGATTGCGTCCAGAAGCGATGCGTCAGCACCGCCACACCGGCGGCCTTGAATCCTTCGTCGGACGGTTCAATCAACCGTCCAAGAAGCGGCCGAAGCCCAACGACATCAAAGTAGTGGCCATCAACCACACCGGCCTGGATGACGCGCGGTTCGCCGAGGCCAACGAGGGTGAATTCAACGGTCGAGAACTCGCCGAACGCATCGATCGTCGTGGCGCGCTCGCGGAAGTCCTTGATTTCAGGGACGGAGAACGTGACGCTGTTCGCGCCGAGGCCTGGTGCGCTCTGCCTGACGTAGACGAGGCGCTCTTCCCCGCGATTGACCAGCGGTCGCAGCAGCACGCCGCGAACCACGCTGAAGATGGCGGCGTTGGCGCCGATGCCGAGTGCGAGCGTAATGACGACGGTGGCGGCGAGGCCTTTCGCGCGCATCAGCGAGCGGAGCCCGACGCGCATGTCCTGGCCAAGGGCGGTGAACATGTCGAACCAGCGCGAGTACCACACGCGCCGCATCTCTTCGCGCATCTTCGGCAGGTAGCCGAACTGGCGCATCGCGCCGAGCCGCGCGGTTTCCGGATCTTCACCGCGATCGATGCGCTCCTGGATTTCGATCGCGAGGTGTCCCCTGATCTCGTCGTCGAGCTGCTGGTCGTCGGGACGCATCAGGTTATTCCTCGTTTTGCGCCGGGTTCATGATTCGGCCGATCACGTTGACCAGCTGGGACCAGCGATCGCGTTCTCGCAGCAGTTGCGCCTTACCGGTGGCGGTGAGCTCGTAGTACTTCGCCTTGTGATTGGCTTCACTGATGCCCCACTCCGACTTCAGCCAGCCTTTCTTCTCGAGGCGGTGGAGCGCCGGATAAAGGGAGCCGGTTTCGACTTTGAGGAGATCGTCGGACTGCTGGTTGATTGCCTGGCCGATGCCGTGGCCATGGCGCGGACCCCACTGAAGTGTCCGCAAAACCAGCATGTCGAGGGTGCCCTGGAGCAGCTCCAGGCGCTCGGGATCGGGGTTTTTGGCCATATATGTAGACGGTCTACGGTTGATACGTAGACTGTCTACGGCTTGTTCCGAATCCTATTTGAGTTCGACAGGATCCGGCCATTTTTCCTATAATGGAAAGTTCCAACCCTACTGGGAGGTCGTTCAACGGTAGGACAGCGGACTCTGACTCCGCTTATCGGGGTTCGAATCCCTGCCTCCCAGCCATCCGCCTTCGCCGCGCGCTGAAATCTGGCGCGGCTACGGCGAGATGTCTCGCCGAAGCCCGAAGGGCGAAGGCGGACCCATCGCGAAGTTTCTGATCACTCATCGCTCCGCCCGCGGTTAAGCAACTGCGTACCGTTCTGCACTTTCCTCAAATTCGTTCGAGAATTCGTGTGGCGCGTCGCATGCGTACGACAAGTACATGCAGGGCAGCGAGAAACGCACCGTCTATATCCTTCGCAGCGACGCGGATCCTTCGCACCACTATGTCGGCGTCACGCGTGACCTTCCGGCGAGGCTCCGGTGGCATAACCATGGGCCGACCGGCTGGACGAAGCGGCATCGTCCATGGTCAGTGGTGGTATCACTGGACTTCGCGTCTGCGAAATTCGCAGAGCGTTTTGAAACATACTTGAAATCGGGATCCGGCCGTGCGTTCGCAGCCAGGCACTTTGGGTTGTCTGAGTAGCGCCAAGTTCGCTGTTGGGTAAGTTCACCAGTCGATTGCACGCGCTGCTTCGAGCAGCTTCTCGTATGCATCGAAGTCGTGGAACCCGCGTCCTGCGGTTCAACGGGCAGTAAGCGAATCGCGCATGGCAGCCGTTTGATCAGCTGCCATTCCACCGCGGTCTTCTGCAGGACGCTCGACGTGGCCAGCACTTTGTTCACCGTCTTCGGTGCCTTGTCGTGCAAGCGCAGCTTCAACTGCTGCACCTTGGCGTTCGTAATCGCATCGATTCTCGGGCCGCCCAATGCGGGAACTGGATGTCCACCTTCCAACCGCGTTGCGCGCTGAGTAGCGCAAAACGGTGTGTGTGTGACCGCCTCCTGCTTTCACTCATGGCTGGAATCCCTGTCTCGGCGTTAGGGATATAGCTCTCCGGGCGGTTTCGTCACCTTCTCCGTCGTTGACACGGCGAAGCTCCTAAAGTTGGAGTAGGTCGCAACTGCGGAAATGTCTTCGCCCCGCGCGACGTATCGTTCGGTCATCTTTACCGGCACTCGAATCGCCAGCCGAGGCTCGATTCGGAACTCAACCGTGCACGTCCCAGTGGAAAAACGATCGCGCAAGATCAGTTCGGTGCGAACAATAGCGCCCGACTCCGGCTCCACCCACACCCGTCCGTTCGCGAGCACATCCCCACCGGCGGGATCGCGGATGATGCTCGGACCGATCCGTTCCCTGAACCGAAACGCAACCACAGGCAGGCCATCAATCGAATCCTTGCGAGGTGCCTCGAAGGCGATGCGACCAGCATGCTGCGGCTGAAGGTATTCGAGGGCGATGTCCGGCACATTCATCGTCCGCCTGACACGACCCAGGTTGAACCGGGCGCTTTCCTCGGCCAGTTTGGAGGCCTGAGCAAACGCGCTCGGATCGGGCGAGCGAAGTAGATTGAGCAGGCGTTCTTCACGATCGCGGATGCGACGCTTGTCGACCGTCAGCACGTCGCGCAGCAAGACCCAGCCCGAGGACCCAGCGACCCGCACCATGACCAACTCGGACGTCATCTCGCGACCTTCGGTGGCGGGAGGCGCGGGGTTGCCCGACCAGCTCGTGCCACGCGTGTCCGAACGAGAATAGGTAATGTTCTGGAGGTAACGTTCCTCGGCGACCAGCGACGGCGCGTCGCGCTGATACTGCGTGGCGAACGCCTGCGCGCGCGCGAGCAGGTCCGGCGCAGTTTGCGAAGCGGTTAACGCCGTCGCCAGGGCTGTCACAGCCACGAGAGTCACTGCGGCCAGTGCGGCCGCCGGATTCGTCGAGGTCATATTGGACAACCGCACTATATAGGCTTTAATGCGAGTCCGAAGGGTCACTGAGAGGAACATGATGATTGGAAAGATCGGGATCGCACTGGCGCTGGCGTCGACCACGGCTCTGGCCCAGCCGGCGCCGCTTTCGCCTGAGAGGGCGGAGTTCCGCAGCCTGTTCAAGGAACTCGTCGAGATTGATACCTCCATCACAACCGGCAGCTGCACGCTTGCGGGCGAGCGGATGGCTGCGCGGCTCAAGGCCGCCGGTTTCAAAGATGACCAGCTGACCCTGTTCACCGATCCGGCGTATCCCAAGGAAGGCGGGCTGGTCGCGGTGCTGCCGGGCAGCTCGAACACGCTGAAGCCCTTGCTGCTCGTCGCCCACCTCGACGTCGTCGCCGCCAGGCGGGCCGACTGGGAGCGCGATCCCTATCAACTGATTGAGGAGGACGGCTACTTCTACGGGCGCGGCACATCCGACACCAAGGGCCTGGCCGCGATCTGGACCGATATCCTGATCCGCCATGCAAAGGCCGGCACCCGCGCGCCGCGCACGCTGAAGCTGGCGCTGACCTGCGGGGAAGAAACTAACGGGGCCTTCAACGGGCTCGAATGGCTGACGCTCAACAGGCGAGCGTTGATCGACGCCGAATTCGCGCTCAACGAGGGCGGCGGAGGCGTCACCGACGGCAAGCCGGTGGCCAAGGGCGGCAAGGTGGTGGAGCAGGCGATCCAGGTGGGCGAGAAGACCTTCGCCAACTATCAGGTCGAAACACGCAACCCCGGAGGCCACAGCTCGGTCCCACGGCCAGACAATGCGATCTACCAACTGGCGGGTGCGCTGAAGAAGATCGAAGCTCACAGCTTCCCGATCGAATTCACCGAGACCACGCGCACATATTTCAAGGTGGCCGGTGCCGGCCGGAAAGACGCCGTCGGTAAGGCGATGGTCGCATTGGCGGACAACCCAGGAGACAAAGCCGCCGAAGCCGTGGTCAATCGCGAACCGTTTCTTCATTCGAACCTGCGGACGACGTGCGTGGCGACGATGCTGGAAGCGGGGCACGCCCGCAACGCGCTGCCGCAGCGGGCGCAGGCCAACGTCAATTGCCGGATCTTTCCGGGGCACTCTGTCGAAGCGATCCGGCAGGAGC
>DATMJU010000351.1:0-2911 GCA_035553795.1 Vicinamibacterales bacterium | reverse complement strand
TGCGCCGACGTACGTTCGTGCCGATGCCGGCATGCTCGATCAGGTGGTGCTCAATCTCGCGGTGAATGCCAGGGACGCGATGCGCGGCGGCGGCCGCCTCATCATCCGCACGTCGATGGCGATGCCGGAGCCCGTGTCGGTCACCTGCAGCCGCGCGTACGGACCGGGCGGACGGCTGGCAGGGCTGGTCGACAGGCCGTCGACATCGACCATCGACGTGCGGATGATGAGGCGGCCGCCGCCGCGCATCGCGTCCCTGGCATTCACCGCGAGATTGAGCACCACCTGATCGAGCATGCCGGCATCGGCACGAACGTACGTCGGCGCATCGTTGAGCACGAGTTCGAGCGCCAGGTCCTCGCCAAGAATGCGGTCGAGCAGCCGCGCGACGTTGCGAATCACCGCATTGAGATCGTGATCGCGGACCTGCATCGCCTGGCGGCGGCTGAACGCCAGCAACTGCCGCGTCAGGTTGGCGGCGCGCTCGGCGCTGTGCACGATATCTTCGGCAGAATCGCGCAGGTCAACCGGCAGGCGGGAATCGTCGATTAACTGCCCCGCCTTGCCGAGGATGACCGTCAGCACGTTGTTGAAGTCATGCGCGACACCGCCGGCCAGCTGGCCGACGCCTTCGAGCTTGGTGGCCTGGCGCAACTGCGCCTCGAGCCGTTGCCGCTCGACCTGCGCAAACAACGAGGACAGCAGGTTGGCAACCGCAACCAGGAAGGTCTGCTCGTCCGGCGACCACTTGCGCTCCTGGCCCACGGTGGCGCAAGTCAGGGTCGCCATCAGATCGCCCTGGCCGCGAATCGGCACCGACAGGAACGACTTCATGCCTTCGCGCGCCATGTATCGCCGAATGAACTCGCCGGCGCGCGGATGATCCATCGCCTCGGGCGACACGATGATGTCGGACTCGGCGAGGATCCTCGAGAACTCGACGACGGCGTCTCCGGTGATCTCGAGGCCGCCGCGGTGGCGCTCCTGCGTCCGGTCGTAGAGGTCTTCGCACGCCAGCCGGTCGCGCGAATGCTGGCGCCAGACGCTGGCGCGATCGATCTCGAGCGTGTTGGCCACGACCTCGGTGATCGACTGGAGCACCTCCGGAAACTCCTCGGGGGTGTCGACGTGACACCGCGTCAGGATGGCAAGGGCTGATTCCTGCCTGGCGTAGCGCTCGTTCGCGGCACGCATCGCCTCTTCCGCCAGCATGCGGCGGGTGCGCGTGCGCAGCGCCTGGATGCCGTAGGCGAGGTCCTCGGCCATCTCGCTGAGCAGGATCATCTCTTGTTGATCGAAGGCCTCGGCCTGGTCCGAATAGATCATCAGGGCGCCGAAGGTTCGACCGTCCTCGCGCAGCGCAAACGTCGCCGACGAGCGCAGCCCGCGCCTGAGCGCTTCGTCGCGCCAGTCTTCGACGAACGGGTCGGTGCGGAAGTCGCGCGTGACGCGGGTCTGCCCGTGCTCGAGAAAGTCGCGCAAGGCGCCGGGCTCGGAACGCTTCCGCTCCCAGATCTTGACGGAATCCGCAATGTAGCCGCCGTCCGAGCCCCACTGTGCCGCGGCGACCACGCCGCTGGCACGCGCAAACGCCACCCAGGCAAGCCGATAACCGCCGTCCTCGACGATGACGCGGCAGATCTCTTTCAGCAGGGAGGGTTCGTCGGTCGCATGCACCAATGCCTGGTTGCAGTTACTGATGGCGCGCAACGCGCGATTCGCGCTTCTCAACCGCGCGTCGTCGAGCCTGCGCTGGGTGATGTCCTGGATCTGCGACAGGAACATCGTCGAGCCATCCGGCCGCCGTAGCGTCGAGGCGTGCAGCAGGACCCAGACGATGTGACCGTCCTTGTGCAGGTAGCGCTTCTCGATGGCGAACGTGCCGATCTCGCCGCCGATCACCCTGCGGTGCAGGGCCTCGCTTTCGAGACGATCGTCGGGATGCGTGATGTCGCGGAAGGACAGCCGCAACATTTCTTCGGCGGTGTAGCCGACGATCTGGCACAGCGCCGGATTCACTTCGGTCCACCGGCCGTCGGCTCCCATCAGCGCCTGGCCAATCGGCGAGGCGTGCATGGCAATGCGGAACTTCTCTTCGCTATCGCGAAGCGCGGCAGCCGCGTCGAGGCGCTCCTCCATCTCGCGCCGGACGGTGTTCGCCATGTCCTGGAAATGCGAACCAATCTGACCGATCTCGTCCTGCACCATCGACGGCGACAGCTCGATCTCATTGCCAACAGCGAACCGATCGATCAGATCCTGGACGCGTTCCAGGCGGCGGGTCACGAAATAGTGGAGTCCGAGGCCGAGCACCAGCACCGCGAACACGAGGGCGGCGGCAATCAGCAGGAACAGGCGCTGCAGGTAGAAGGCGTTGATCGCCTTGGCCAGGCTGAGATCGTAGGCGATCACAATCAGCGCGCTGCGATCGACCGTCAGCGCTCCCGGCACCAGCGGCAACGAGGCGGGCAGGATCAGCACGAGGCCATCGCCGTCGTTGATCTCGACGTTGCGATGACGCTTGCTGGTCAGCGCCACCTGCATCTCGCGCTCGACGCGCGCGTGCTCGGCGGCGGGAATACCGAGTTGATTGAGGTCGATCGGGCGGTTGAGCCAATCGCGCCGGCTGCTCAGGAGGACGCGGTCATCGGGCGACACGAACACCGCGCCGCGCAGCGACTCGTTCTGCGCGAGCTCGCCAAACTCGCGCTGGGCGGTATCGAGCTCGCTGCGCTCGGCCGCGCGCTCGGTGCGGTCCTGGAGCTCGGTGGCCCGAGTCACCTGCCGCGACGCAAACTCGGCTTCAAACCGGCGCTCGTCAGTCCGGCTGACGATCAGGAAAATCACCCCGCCAACCACCGCGCAGTAGAGCAGCAGCAGCAGCGGCAGCCGGACTGACGAGCGCCGGTTT
>DATMJU010000350.1:0-8835 GCA_035553795.1 Vicinamibacterales bacterium | reverse complement strand
GCCGTGGGCGGGATGTTGATCGCGGCGACCGGTACGGCCACGCTGCCGTTTGCACTCGCGGCCGTCGGCCAGGTGGTGTTCATCCTGATGCTGCGGACAATGCCGGCGGTCCGGCTGAAGGCGGACCCTCACAAGCGCAGTGTTCAAGATGTGTTTGCCGGCTTTCGCTTCGTGCGCGCCAACCGATTGTTCCTGTCGGCCATCACCCTCGATCTGTTCGGCGTGCTGTTTGGCGGAGCGGTGGCGCTGCTGCCTGTCTTTGCGAAGGACATCCTGCAGGTGGGGCCGTCAGGCCTGGGCTGGCTGCGCGCCGCTCCCGGCCTTGGCGCGTTGACCATGGCGTTGATCACCACGCGCCTGCGGCCATGGCCGCGTCCGGGCCTGACGATGTTGTGGACCGTCGCGGGGTTTGGTGTGGCGACGATCGGCTTCGGGTTGTCGCAATCGTTCCCCCTGTCGCTGGTCTGCTTGTTCTTCACCGGCGTCTTCGACAACATCAGCGTCGTCATTCGCCTTACGCTCGAGCAAACGATCACGCCAGATCACCTGCGCGGCCGCGTGTCGGCGATCAACTATGTGTTCGTCGGCTTCTCGAATGAGTTCGGTGCGTTCGAGAGCGGTGCGACCGCGGCCCTGTTTGGACCGGTCGCGTCCGTCGTTGGCGGCGGATTCGCAACGCTTATGGTCGTATTGATGGTGCGGACGATCTTTCCAGAACTCCTCCGCATCGGTCCGCTGCATACGCTGACGCCCGCCGACGCACCGGTTGCCGGCTCCCGGCCGCCGGTCCCCGGGTAAGATGTAGGACGCATGAGCGTCGCGCGCACCGTCCTGTTGAAGATCTCCGATAACCAGTGGCTTCGCGACAACGGCACGAAGCTGCCGTTCGTGCGCCGCGCGGTCACGAAGTTCATGCCGGGCGAGTCGTTTGACGACATGCTGACCGCGGCGAAGGCCACAGCCGGCGAGGGCATTACCGCCGTGTTCACCCGCCTGGGCGAGAACGTCAAGGACCTCGCCGAAGCGGATGGCGTGGCGCAGCATTACCTGGAAGGCATCGATCGCATCGCCAGGTTGAACCTGGCCTGCGAACCGTCGATCAAGCTGACGCAGCTTGGTCTCGACATCGATCGCGAGCTCGCCTACGGGCATTTGCGCGACCTGGCGGCGCGCGCGCACGCCGCCGGCAACTACTTGTGGATCGACATGGAGCAGTCGCCCTATGTCGACGTGACGCTGGCGCTGACCAAACGCCTGCGCGAAGAATTCCCGCGGATTGGCGTGTGCCTGCAGGCCTACCTGTTCCGGACGCGCGAGGACCTCGAAGATGTGACCTCGAAGGGGATTGGCGTCCGCCTGGTGAAGGGCGCTTACGCCGAGCCCGCGACGGTCGCGTTCCCGAAGAAGAGCGACGTCGACGCAAACTACCTGGCGCTCGCGCAGATAATGCTCGGCGCCGGCGCGCGCGCGGCCGGATCGCGTCCCGTCTTCGGTACGCACGATCTGCAACTGATTCAGTCGATTCGGCATCACGCGCAGTCGATCGGCGTCAAGCCGGCCGAGTACGAATTCCACATGCTCTACGGCATCCAGAAGCCGGCGCAGTTGCGGCTCGTGCAGGACGGTGCCCATGTCCGCGTGTTGATCGCCTACGGTGAGTACTGGTTCCCCTGGTACATGCGGCGGCTCGCCGAGCGGCCCGCCAACGTCTGGTTTGTGGTCAAGAGCCTGTTTGGCTAGGACCGTTGTCACCGGGTGCTGGGGCATCGCCGCCATGGCGGCGTTGCTATGGCCTGGTCGCGTCGACGGCGCGCTCGGCGGCGTGCCGCTCGATCTCCCCGTCGAAGCCGTCCTCATCGGGCTTGTAGCTCCCGTCCTCTGGTGGCTGCATCCCGGATTCCTTCAGCATCGCGTTGCGCGCGCTTTGGTTGTGGCGCTGCTCGCCGCCAAGCTGGGTTCCATGTCACTGGCGCAGGACGGCTGGTGCGTGCAGTTCGATACCGCGAGGCCGCTCGTCGCCGGCGCGGCCGGTCGTGTTCATTCGTGGGATGTGCGCGCCGACTGGCGCAGCGATGCGCCGCGCTGCTCGGCGATCATGACGCGGCCGTTTCGCGAGTATCGCGAGTTTCCGGCGTGGTTCTTCAACCTGCCGCCGACCGACAAGAACCTGCCTCAGTTGGAGGACCGTCCGCCGTTCGCCCAGTTCGACATGACGGTGTCGGGTTACCTGCACGCGGACGAGCGCGGTGAACTGATCGTCGAGACCGGCGCCGACATGATGACCGCGGTGGTCGTCGACGGTGAAAGCATTGCGCCCGTCAGCGCATCTCGCAGCCAGGTGGTCGTCGAGCCGGGTCCGCACTTTGTACAGATCAAGTCACGTATCACCGGCAGTCGCTGGACGTTCGTGCCGCTGTGGAACGGCGCCCCCATCGGCTCGTCAGGATTCGCCCAGGCGACCGTCAGCGCCCCATCGTCGGCCGACGCTCGCATGCGTGGCGCTGTGTCGTGGGCAACGCAGATCCTTGCGGCGGTGTTGTTGGCCGGGTGGATTGCTGCGTTCGCGTGGAACTGGCGCGACCCGGTCACGCTTGGATTTGGCGCCGCCGCATCGCTGGTGCTGGCGTGGCTCGCCTCTCCGCCGCCGGACTTCCAGATGACGCCGTGGGCAGTGGCCTCGGTCACCGCGCTTGGCGCCGCTGTCTTCCTGCAGGTCCCCGCTCGAACCCAGACGCTGCGCGGCGCTTTCATACTGATCGGCTTCCCGTGGCTCGCGTTCGTGACCGCGGCACAGCTCCACCACGTTGGACGTTTTTCGCTGTACGCGGCCGGCGACGACATGTGGATGTTTCAGCGCTTCGCCTATCGCATTTATCTGCAGGGCTACTGGTTGGAAGGCGGCGAGCCGACCTTCTGGTTCCAGCCGTTCTACCGCTGGATCGCCGGCGCGTGGCACATGCTGTTCGGCGATTCGAGCATGGGCGAATTCTGGTGGGATGCAGTGGCCGTGCTCGCATCCGCGCTGTTCGCGCACGTCACCGTCGCCGCGGGATTCGGCTTTCGATGGGGCATCGGCGCCGCCGTTCTGGCGCTGACTATCGCGATGCACAGCCCGACGTGGATGTACATCGGCATCGGTTTGTCGGATATTCCGTCCGCGGGATTCATCTACCTGTCAGCACTCGTGATGGCGTCGGCCCGTCAGCGAGGGGATGTACGGCTAGCCGCGGCGATCGCCGCCGGCCTGCTCGGGGTGATTGGCTTCTACACGCGGCTGAACAACCTGCCGATGGCGCTCGCCGTCAGCGCCTTCGCGATTCCGCTGACCGTCACAACGGCCGGCTGGTGGCGCGTCGCGCCATGGTGGCCGCACGTGTCATGGAAGGCGGTGGCCGGCGTCGTGACGACGATCGC
Source organism: Vicinamibacterales bacterium (assembly GCA_035553795.1). Lineage (GTDB taxonomy): Bacteria > Acidobacteriota > Vicinamibacteria > Vicinamibacterales > UBA2999 > 12-FULL-67-14b. The sequence goes on along the minus strand of DATMJU010000350.1, from coordinate 5,421 downwards.
GCTCGCGATGTTCCTGTTCACGCTGCGCACGTATCACTACACCGGGGTGTTCTCGTTCTTCCACGGCACCACGTGGGGCAATCACGCGCTGTGGCGCGCCAGTCAATCCGTTGGCCAGAACGTATCGGCGATGGTGAGCAGCCTGATGATGGTGCTCACCTTCAACGATCCGCCGCAGTTTGCCTGGTATGCGCTGCCGTTGTTGATTGGCGCCGCGGTAGCGGTCGCATCGATGCTGGGCGTGCGCGGGCTGAGGGTGCCGCTGCCGCTGTCCCTGTTCTTCCTGGTGGCGTGTTCGGGCGCGCTGGCCGCGCGGGGTGTCGCGTATGCGGGCCGCTTCTCGGTACACCTGCTTGGCGCCGGTTGCGCGCTGACGGTGTGCGCGGTGGCCTCGATGTTTTCTACTGTCCGCGGATCTTCTCGATCTTCCGATCTCGTTCGTGATTGAGCCGCTCGACGTCCCGGCGGTAATTCTGCTCGAGCGCCTGCCGCGCCTCGTGATCGACAAACCCCGCGGTCTGTGACTTGAACAGGATCTCTTCCTGCGCCAGCCTGGCCGCGTAGGTCTTGCGCACCTCGGCGATCTCGTTCTTCTGCTCGTCGGTCAGCGCGTGCTCGCTCACGCCCTGCTCGGCATCCTGCTTCTTGAGCCGCGCCATCGCGAGCTCCAACGCACTCTTCGGGCCGTCATCCATGCCCTGATCATATGATGGAGAGAGATGATTTCTGAGGGCGAGATCTACCAGCAGATCGGTGAGGACGGCTTTGCGCGCCTCGCGGCGGCATTCTACAAACAGGTGCCGGGCGACGATATTCTCGGGCCGATGTACCCGGCGGACGATTTACACGGAGCAGAAGAGCGGCTGCGTGACTTTCTCGTCGGCCGGTTTGGCGGTCCGCAGCGCTACATGGAACAACGAGGCCACCCGCGCCTCCGCATGCGCCACATGCCGTTCAAGCTCGACCAACAGGCCCGGGATCGCTGGGTGCAGTTGATGGAGCGCGCGCTGGACGAAGCCAAGTTGCCGAAGGAATCGCACGACCTGCTGTGCGCGTTCTTCCGCCACATGGCGACCTTCCTTATCAATCGACCTGGCTGATCGCTATTCAGCGCGTAATGCGGTAAGCGGATCCACCCGCGATGCGCGCAGCGCCGGCGCGATGCAGGCGATCACGACAATCCCTGTCTGCACGAGCGCCACCACCACGTAGGTGGCCGGATTCAGCACGTTCACGCCGATGAACATGAAGCGCGCCAGTTGCGCCGCGGCGGCTGCCAGCACGAGGCCGATGATGACGCCGGGGATCAGCATCCTGATGCTGCTGGCCAATACGTCGCGCATCAGGTCGCGCGGCGTCGCGCCGATCGACAATCGCACGCCGAACTCGCGCACGCGCCGGTTGACGGCGTGGATCACGACGCCGGCCAGGCCGACCGTCGCCAGCACCAGCGCCAGGCCGCCGCAAATCGAGAACAGCCACGTCAGTGTGCGGAACGGCCACAGCGCCACGCCCATGCGCTGCTCCATGGTCTTCACCGCGGCCATTGAGACGTTGGCGTCGGTCGCCTGCGCGGCATCGTGCACCGGGCGGACCATCGACACTGGCGGCCCCGCTGTGCGCGCGACCAGCGTCAACGATCGCTGATAGTGCGACTCGTCCAGAGGCACGAACAGCGCGGCAGGCTCGCGATCGAGGCCACGGATGCGATTCGGGGTGGTAACGCCGATCACCGTGAGTGGCTCGCCCGTCTCGCCGGCGCGGACCGTCCGGCCGAGCGCGCCGCCGTTGGGCCACAAGGTGTTCGCCAGCGTGCCGTTGATGATCACCTGTCCCGCGGTTGATCCGTCGGAGAATTCGCGGCCTTCCGCGATGCCAATCCCCATCGTCTTGAAGTAGCCGGCGCTGACGGCGTAGGTCGGGTAGTTGCGGCAATTGCCCGCTTCGCAGGTCACGCCTTGCGGCCACAGTTTCGTGGTGCGCTCGTAGCCGATGAAGAACGGCGCGCGATCGGCGATCGCCACATCGACGATGCCGGGGACTGCGCGAACGCGATCGCGGAAGGCGGACGCGAATCGCTCGCTGGCAGAGGCGTCGTACCCGTGCACACCAGGATCGAAATCTGCCACGACCAGGTGATTGCGCGCGAAGCCGACATCGAACGTCGTCAAGGTCGAGTACGACTGCAGGAACAAGCCGGCGACCGCCAGGAACATCGTGGAGCCCGCGACCTGCGCGCCGACGAGCCAGCCGCGCATGCGCGACGGCCGCGCGCCCACCGCGTTCGCTCCTTGCGATCCCAGGACGCGCATGACGTCGATGCGCGCCGCGGAGATCGCCGGCCAGAGGCCAGGCAACACGCCCGCAAGCACGATCAACGCCCCGATGAACAGCACGACGCGGAAGTCTGGCGTCATGTCGATGTGCTGCGGCTGTTCAATGGGAATGGCGAAGGAGGTGACCAATGATTGCGTCCACCATGCCAGCAGCAGCGCCAACGCGCCCGACAAAGCCGCGATGACGAACCCCTCAGCCACGACCAGCTGCATCAACCGGCCGGGTTTGGCGCCGAGCGCCGCTCGAATGCCCATGTCGCGCTCGCGTTCGACCGCGCGCGCCAGTAGAAGGTTCGCGACGTTGAAGCAGGCGAGCAAGAGCACCAGGCCAATCACGCCCATGCCCAGTAACGATGAGTACGCGACGGCGCGCACTTCGCTATTGCCGCCCTCGAACATCCGGAATCCAGCGCCGCGATCCGCATGCGTGTCGGGCCAGTCACGCGCCATCTGCGCCGCGGCCGCCTGCACGAGGCCGTGTGCCTGCGCGGGCGTCGCGCCGTCGCGCAGGCGTCCCATCACGAACAGCCACCGCGCGTCGCGTTGCCGGGTGGCGGGCGAGGCGCCGAAGAGACTGAGATCCTCGAGTGGCAGCCACACGTCGGGCGAGTAGATGCCCGCGGGTCCGGTCCACGAGTCCGCGATCACTCCGGCGACCGTCACGTCCGAGTTGTTGAGACGCAGCGAGAGTCCGGCCAGTGACGGTGAGCCGAGCTTCTCGCGCCAGAAGCGCTCGCCAATGACGACCGACGTGTCCGCGCCGTCACGCTCGACCGACAGGCGTCCCGCGGCGAGCGGGGGAGTGATCAACGAGAAATACTGCTGCGATACGTAGAGCACCCACGCCGTGTCCGTCGAGTTGGCATGTTTCCACGCGACCGACGACCGGCCTTCCGCCGCAATGTCGAGAACACCGTTCGTTGCGTCGGCGAAGCGTTGGTACTCCTCGAGTGAGGCATACCCGCTCTCCTCACCTCCAGGCGTGGTCAGGATCCGTCCGGTGTCCGGAATGCCGCTGAGCGCATAGCCCTTGAATAAAAAGCCATTCACGACGCTGAAGGCGACCGCGTTGACGCCCATGCCGATCGCCAGCGTCAGGACCGCGCTGGCCGTGAACGCCGGCTTGCGCCGGAGCTGACGAAGCGAGTGGCGAAGGTCCTGGATGGCGTTCATACGAAGGTTCTACGGAACGTTCGGGGAATCGTTCCACGAATCGTTCGACGGTAGAATCGCATCATGCGCGATGTCAAAGTGGGCTGGGCCGGTGGGCCGTTTGCACAGGATGTGTCGGTGGCAGGACATCGCCTCAGGGCCGATGAACCGCTCGACAAGGGCGGAGAAGACACGGGCGCTGCGCCCCACGAGTTGTTGCTCGCGGCCCTCGGGTCGTGCACGGCGATGACGCTGAAGGTCTACGCAGAGCGCAAAGGATGGCCCCTGAAAGACGTGCGGGTCACCTTGAATGGCGATCATGTGGACGGCGCGTTCGTCATTACGCGCCACCTCGAGATCGAGGGCGAGCTTGACGGGGAGCAGCGCGAACGGCTGAAAGGCATCGCCGACAAGTGTCCCGTTCACAAGACCCTGACCGGCACCATCACCATTAACACCACGACTTAGGGGGCGGCATGTCCAAGGACATCACGAAGCGGTATTCAAACGGCGAGATCACCGTGATTTGGCAGCCGTCACTGTGCGTGCATTCGGCGATCTGCGCCCGCGGACTGCCCGGGGTCTTCGATCCTCGGCGCCGGCCATGGGTCGTACTCGACGGCGTTGATTCGGCAACGGTAGCCGAGCAGGTCGACCGCTGCCCGTCGGGCGCGCTCTCCTACGAGCGCGTCGCGCCTGAGCCGGATTAGCCTTATACTTTCCCCCGATGCACAAAAAGGCACGCCTTTTCCTGGCCGGTTCCCTCGTGGCCGGACTCGCCAGCATCGGGCAGGTTTCTGCCCAGATTCCCACCGACCTCGCCGGCGAACTCGATCGGCTCCTCGCGCAGGTGGCCGACGCGCCGGCCGACCGCAACCCGGTCGAGCGGGCTCGGCGGCTCGAGCAGCTTGGTGACGTCGAAGTGCGGGCCAATATGCTGGCCGCGGCGCGGTCGGCGTACGAAGAAGCGACGACGTTGCGCACGGCGAATTCGCCGGACGATCGCGACCTGGGGCGACTCGCCTTCAAGCAGGCCAACGTGGCCCGCATCGACAAGCGCACGGCGGACGCCGATCGCCTCGTTGAAGTGGCGGTGACCCGGCTGCGCAGCGGCGCGCCGTTGTCGGCCGAGTACGCAGACGCGTTGATGGAAGCGGCTCGCGCCGCGACCGCGCGCAATGACGCCGCCCGCGCCGAGACCGCGTATCGCGACGCGTTGGGAGTGGTCGCGAAGATCCAGCCGGGTTCCGCGCGCGAAGCGCAACTCAGCGAGATGATGGGCGATGCCGCCGTCCGCCGCAAGGATCTCGAAAGCGCCGACGCGCTCTACTCGCGGAGCCTCGCCGTCCTCGAAACCTCGCAGCGCAATACGATCGACTACGCGCGCGTCTCCAACGCCCTGGCGGTGGTCGCCGCGTCCCGTAATCAACTGCCGCGCGCGCAAGGCCTGTATGACGCCGCGCTGAAGATCTACGAATCCCAGCGCCCGGATAGCCTCGAGGTCTCGCAGATCCTCAACAACCTCGGCATCCTGCAGATGAACCGCGGCGAGCTCGCCGCGGCGGAATCGATGTTCCGCAGAGCGCTGACGATCAAGACCGCCAGGAAAGGCGCGCTCGAAGATATCGGCACGACCCACGGCAATCTCGGTCTGGTGCTCCTCGAGCAGGGTCGCCTTGAAGAAGCGGGCACGCAGTTCAAGTCCGCCGTTGACCTCCGTCGTCCGCAGGCGTCACCGGCCGAGATGGCGACGCTGTTGACGAACCTTGCCCGCATCGAGCGGTTCCGCGGCCGCGCCAACGAAGCGAGTGCCGCCGCCCGTGAAGCACTCGAGCTGCGCCGCGCCCAGGCGCCAAACACGCTGCTCGTGGCCAGCACGGCCACGGAGTTCGGTCTCGCGCGCGAAGCCGCTCGCGCCTACGACGAAGCGCTG
>DATMJU010000349.1:0-10702 GCA_035553795.1 Vicinamibacterales bacterium | reverse complement strand
AACCAGGGTTGGACGACGCACGGACCGGTTGCGAAACGGAAGATTGTGATCCACGAGGTCTACCACCTGCTGCAGTTCGAGCGACGCTGGCTCGGCCTGCAGACACAAGCGGCATCCGGTGCGATGTGGCTGGTGGAAGGCGCGCCCGAGCTCGTCGCCTACCGCGCACTCGACAGCCGCGGGCTGTTGTCGTACGCCACCGCGCAAGGCTGCCAGATCAAGGAATACACGGACTTCGGCCTGCGTGAACCGCCGGGATTGCCGAACCTGAGCGCGGTCGAGGGCGCGCCGGCCTGGAACCAGACGCGCGGCCCCCTCTACGCACTCGCCATGACCGGCGTCGACCAACTGGTCACCGCCCGCGGACTCGGCGCGCTCAACACATACATGGACGCGATCGCGTCCGGCGGCTTCCAGACGGCGTTCCAGGCCGCCTTTGGCCAGACGCCGACGGCGTTCTACGATCAGTTCCCCGCCTACCGCTCGTCCCTGTCCGTCCCGTCTTCATACCAGTGCGGCGTCTGACACCCCCTGTTTAATCGTGGAACCTAATCGGTGGATCCTAATCGGTGGATCCAATCGGTGGATCCAATCGGTGGCCCCCCTTGTGTTTCGATGGGAAGGATCGGTATGCTCCCATTGAAAGCCGAGGGGAGCAGGGATGAACCAGGCCAGTCCGGAGATTCTCAGGGGGACACTCGACCTCCTGATCCTGAAAGCGCTTAGCTGGGGGCCGGCGCACGGCTATGCCGTAGCGCGATGGATCGAACAGGCCACCAATGACGCGCTGGCGGTCGGTGAGGGCACGCTCTACCCCGCCCTGCATCGCCTCGAGGAACGCGGCTGGATTGCCGCGACCTGGGGCGCCTCTGAAAACAACCGACAGGCGAAGTTTTACGCGCTGACCCGCAAGGGCCGCACGCAGTTGCGCGCCGAGACGGACAGCTGGCGCCGCTATGCGGCCGCGGTGTTCGCGGCACTGGACGCGCCCGCGCTGGACTAGGCCGCACAAGGCGCAGGTGGCACTGATGGCGCAACGATTCCGGCGGTTCCGGAAACTGTTTGGGCTCGAGCCGAAAGGCGACGTGGACGCGGAGCTCGCGTTCCACGTCGAGATGCGCGTCCGCGAGCTGGTCGAGCAGGGCGAGACGCCGGCGCGCGCCAGGCAACTGGCGCTGAAGCGCTTTGGTGACTACGACCGCACCCGCCAGGACTGCGTGGTGATCAATCAACGACGGAGACAACACATGGACCGCGCGGAATTTCTGAGCGAGCTTCGGCAGGACGTCGCCTACGCGTTTCGCATGATGCTGAGGGCGCCGGCCTTCACGGCCGCAGCGCTCATCACCCTCGCTCTCGGCATCGGCGCCAACAGCGCCATCTTCAGCGTCGTCAACGGCGTGCTGCTCGAATCGCTGCCCTATCGTGATGCCGGGCGCCTCCACCTGCTGCACATGCTGTATCCGGATGGCACGCAGTACGACGCGCTGTCGGCGCCGGACTTCATGAGCGTTCGAGCCGACGCGCGTGTCTTCGAGCAACTGGAAGCGATCGACCAGCGAAGCGTGACGGTGCTTGGCGCCGGCGAGCCCCAGGAAATAGAGGCGGCATTCGTCACCGGCGGCCTCTTCAACCTGCTCGGCTTCAACGTGTCGAACGGCAGGACGTTTCTCGCGGACGAGAACAAACCTGGCCAGTCGAACGTGACGATCCTCAGCCATGGAGCGTGGCAACGCCTCTTCGGTGGAGATCCGGGCGTGCTTGGCCGCTCGTTGACCAGCTCCGGCACGACCTACACGATCGTCGGCGTCGCCTCGCAGGAAGCGATCCTGCCGTTTCCCGCCGAACTGTATTTCCCGCTCGAATACAACGAGACGTTTGATGCGACGACCGCACGTGGACGTCGCAGCGAGTTCCTGGCTGTCGTTGGCCGGGCGCGGCCGGACGTCGACGCGGCGGCCATCGACGCCGACTTGAAGCGCATGGGCTCGCAGTTAATGACCGCGTTCAAGCAGACCAACGATGGATTGACGTTCTCGAGCAAGCCGCTTCGCGAAGTCATTGTTGGCGATGTGCAAAAGCCTTTACTGGTCATGCTCGGCGCGGTCGGCTTCGTCTTGCTCGTAGCCTGCGCCAACGTCGCGAACCTGCTCCTGGCCCGCGGGTCGGCGCGTCACGGCGAGTTGTCCGTCCGCGCGGCGGTTGGAGCCGGCCGCGCGCGCTTGATACGGCAGCTCGTCACCGAGTCCATCCTGTTGGGAATCATTGGTGGCGCGCTCGGTCTTGGACTGGCTTACGCCGGTACCCAGGCCTTGATCGCGGCAAGACCTCCCGACCTGCCGCGCATCGACGAGATCCAGCTCAATGGCACGGTGGTGTGGTTCACGTTCGGCGCCGCACTGTTCACGAGCCTGATCTTCGGTCTCATTCCCGCGCTTCAGGCCACCAACGAACACCTTCTGAAAGGCCTTCAGGAAAGCGGCCGCGGCGGCAGCGGCGGACGACGAACACAGCGGCTGCGGTCAACGCTGGTCGTCGCCGAGATGGCCCTGGCGGTGATCTTGCTGACCGGCGCAGGGTTGCTGATCAGGAGCTTCGTGGCACTGACCCAGGTCAACCCTGGATTCAAGCCTGATGGCGCGATCACCTTGCGTCTCACATTCCAGGGCGCCGAGTATCAGAACGGCGAGCAGATTCGCACGCGCGTCGACCAGCTGATCTCGCGGGTTCGAGCGTTGCCGCAGGTCACGGCTGTCGCAGCGGGATCGATCCTGCCGCTCGGCGGGCTCGGAGCGCTGAACGATTTTGCGGTCGAGGGCGCTCCGCCACCTCCGCCGGAAGTGAACCAGGAGATCGCTGTCGCCGGAGCAACACCCGACTATTTCACCGCGATTGGCGCGCCGTTGATTCGCGGGCGTTTCTTCACGGAACTCGATCAGCCGAAGTCGGCTCCGGTGGTGCTGCTGAACGAAGCCGCGGCCAGGAAGTGGTTTCCAGACCAGGATCCGATTGGCCGGCGGGTGCTCTCGGGAGGACCGCGCGAAGTGGTCGGCATCGTGGGTGACGTGCTGCAGCGCAGCCCAGGTCAACCTGCGGTCGCGCAGATGTTCATCCCGTACTCGCAGCGGACGGGCCGCACTATTCGACTGATCGTGCGCACCAACGGCGATCCGTTGACGGTGGCGGGCGCCGTCCGTGAACAGGTGCGCGCGCTCGATCCCAACTTGCCGTTGCCGCAAGCCACGCCGCTGGCGGACGTGGTATCTCGCTCTGTTGCGCAGCCGCGCTTCTACACCGCGTTGCTGACGCTGTTTGCCGCGGTCGCGCTGGTCCTGTCGGCCACCGGCATTTTCGGAGTGATGAGCTACTCGGTCGCGCAACAATCGAAGGAGATCGGCATTCGCATGGCACTCGGTGCCAGGGCGGGAGATGTCCTTCGTTCGGTCGTGGGCCGCGCGCTCGCACTCGCCGGCGCCGGCGTCGTCATCGGCGTGATCCTCGCGGTCCTGCTGGGAGGCGTGTTGGCCAATCAACTCTTTGGCGTCACACGCTTCGATCCCGTCACGCTGCTGGGTGTCGTCGTCGTACTACTCGCCAGCGCTGCGCTCGCCAGCCTCCTCCCCGCCACCCGCGCGGCGAAGACTGACCCGGTTACCGCTTTCAGGAGCACGTAGCAACCGGGGACGTCTAGAATGATCCGGTGACGCCGGAATGGCTCGAGCCGATGGCCGCGACCCTGACACAGGAGCGGTTCACCGGCAACGACTGGCTCTTCGAGCAGAAGTTCGACGGCATTCGCCTCCTCGCCTACAAGGACGGCGAGGACGTAAAGCTGTACTCGCGCAACCGGCTGCTGCAGCACTCGCCGCGAATCGCCGCTGCGATTCGCAAGATGGACGCCGACGAATTGATCCTCGACGGCGAGGTCGACTGGGATCGCGACAGCTGGTATCACGTATTCGACATCCTGTGGCACGACGGCGAAGACACCACCGCGCTCCCGCTCGAGGAACGCCGCGCCCTGCTTAAACGCCTGAAGTTCGCCGCGCCGCTCAAGCGCGTGGCATTGCTCGACGATGCTGAGCCGTGGGAGCGCGCGCGACGCGAAGGCTGGGAAGGCGTCATCGCCAAGCGGCGCGGCTCACCCTACGAACACAAGCGGTCCAAGCACTGGCTGAAGATGAAGATCGAAGCGTCGCAGGAGCTGGTGGTCGGCGGCTTCACCGATCCGCAGGGCTCGCGTGTCGGGCTTGGCGCATTGCTGGTCGGCTACTACGACGGCGACGACCTGGTCTTCGCCGGCAAGGTCGGCACCGGACTGGATTCGAAGATGCTCGTCGATCTCCGAAAGCGGTTCGATGCCACTGAAGTCTCCAAGACGCCATTTACGATCGCCACCGGCTTACCCAGGCTCCGCGCGCACTGGGTCAAGCCCACCGTCGTCGTGCAGGTCTCGTTCATCGAATGGACACCAAACAACAAGCTCCGGCACCCGCGGCTCATCGGCGTGCGGTTCGACAAGAAGCCGCGCGACGTGGTGAGAGAATCGTGATCTCGCATCCAGAGAAGGTGCTGTTCCCGGACGATGGGATCACGAAGGGCGACCTCGCCGCGTACTACGAAGCGATGGCGCCGGTGATGCTGCCGCACATCAAGGGCCGGCCCTTGACGATGGAGCGGTATCCGCAGGGGATTGGCAAGAAGGGCTTCTGGCAGAAGGACGTCTCGAAGGGATTCCCGGAGTGGCTGCAGCGCGAGGAAGTTCCCAAGAAGGACGGCGTCGTGCATCATCCGATCGTCAGCGACAAGCGCTCGCTGTTATGGGTCGCAAACCAGAACACGATCACGCTGCATGTGTGGGGTTCGCGGGTGCCAGACCTGATGCATCCCGACGTCTGCGTGTTCGACCTCGATCCGTCGAAAGACGATCCGGGCGCGGTGCGCGCCGCGGCGTTGGGCCTGCGCGATCTGCTCGACACACTTGGCTTGCCCTCGTGGGTGAAGACCACCGGCAGCAAGGGATTCCACATCGTCGTTCCGCTCGACGGCAAGTCCGGTGTTGATGAGGTCGAACGCTTCGCCCACGCGGTGGGACGGGTGTTCGTGTCGCTGGCGCCCGATCACCTGACACAGGAATTTTCCAAGGCGGATCGCAAGGGCCGTATCTACGTCGACACCGGCCGCAACGGTTACAGCGCGACGTTCGCCGCCGCGTACTCGGTGCGGGCGAAGAGCGGCGCGCCGGTGTCTGCGCCGTGCACGTGGGAGGAGATCGAGAAGGGCAAGGTCTCGCCTGCATCCTTTCACTTGCGCAACATGCCGGCGCGGATCAAGAAGGTCGGCGACCTCTGGGCGGAGATGCTCAAGAAGCGCCGGTCGCTCGCCAAGCCCATCGAAAAACTGAAGAAGATGACCGACGCGTAACTGTTTGCGGACGAAGTAGATCGCCGCCCAAGGCTCAACCGTTGAGCCGGATTGGCCCGCAATCTGCAATAGCAGAAGGCGTGAAAAGATTTCTTCGTTGCGCAATCGCGCTGACGTGTCTCTTTCCCGCCACCGTGCGGGCGCAGGAACCGCCGCCGGTTCCCTCGAGCGCCACTGAAGCGGACGGGCTTATCGCCGAGCCGCCGCAGGTCACGCGCGTGGTGCTCTTTGCCGACCGTCACTTCGGTAAAGGCGACCTCACAAACGGAATCTATCTGGATCGCGGCAACATGATCCCTGGCGCCGGCCTGTCGATCGGACCGGGCTACCGGCAGTGGTTCGGCAAGGACAGCCTCTTCGTTGACGCGTCGACGGCAGTCTCCATCAACAGCTACCGCATGGCTCAGGCGAGGGTCGAAATGCCCAAGCTCCTCAAGAGCCGCCTCGCCGTGGGCGCCCACGCGCGCTGGCAGGACTTCCAGGAAGTGGCGTACTACGGCGTCGGCGCGGGCACGGTGAAAGACGATCGGTCAGCCTACGCGGTTGAGTCCAACCTGTTCGGCGTGTACGCAACGCTGCGCCCGTTCAGGTGGATGGATATCGGCGGCGAAGTTGGCTGGATGAATCCAGAAGCGGAATACGTCAAAGGACCGCTGCTGCGTGGCGTCGCGGAAAAGCGCACCCTGGTGCCGGTCGAGGCATCGGTCACCATCGACACGCGCGATTTCCCCGGCCATCCAACGCAGGGCGTGTTCCTGCGAGGCGCCGGCATGCATTACAGCGATCGCACCGACGGCTCGCACACGTTCAACCGCTATGACGCGGAGGCTGCGGGCTTCCTGCCGCTGTTTGGCTCGCGAGTCGTGCTGGCGGCGCACGGGTTACTGGTGAACACCGACACCGCGGCCGGGCGCTCCGTCCCTCTGTATCTGCAACCATCGCTCGGCGGCGCCGACACGCTCCGATCGTTCGGCGACTTCCGCTTCCGCGACGACAGCTTGCTGCTGGCGACCGCGGAAATGCGCCTGGCGCTGATGACCCATCTGGACCTGGCCATGTTTGCCGACGCCGGCAACGTGGCGCCGCAGGCCCGCGATCTCAATCTCGACAAGCGGTCGTACGGCGCCGGCCTCCGCCTGCACACCCGGCGCGAAACGTTCGCGATGATCGACGTGGCGCGAGGCTCCGAGGGCTGGCGCTTTCTGTTCCGCCTGAAAGATCCGATGCAGTTCGCGCGACTCACCCGGAAGAGCACCTTTGTGCCGTTCGTTCCGTAGAGGCAGACAGCCATGACCACGATCCGCGTTCCGTTTACCGCCCTCTTCGTCCTGACGGCCGCCATCGGCGGCGGCGCGTGCGCCGGTGTGAAAGTGCCACAGGCGCAGGCAACGCCGAAGCCCGTCGGCGCATCGATGTGGAAGGCGCCGGACAACCTGGCCAGCCGCGATTTGTACTACGGTCCGTGGGGCGAGAAGAACGCGCCGGATCCGAAGGGCGTGTACAAACTCATCGAGCGCAAGCACAAGGGCGTGAACCTCGGAATGACGGTTGAAGACGAACAGGGCCGCGAGTGGAGCGTGAAGCAGCCGTTCCCCGGCGGACTCGACTCCGAAGCGCCGGTGGAAGTGGCGCTGTCGCGCATCCTGTCGGCGGTCGGCTATCACCAGCCGCCGGTGTATTTCCTCCCGGCGTTCACGGTGAAGGACGACTTCGGCAAGCACGTCGAGGTCGGCGGCCGCTTCCGCCTCAAGAGCAAGACGCTCAAGGAAACCGGCGTCTGGAACTGGGACGACAATCCGTTTGTCGGCACCAAACCCTACCAGGGCCTGATTGTGATGCTGATGATGTTCAACAGCACCGACCTGAAGAACACCAACAACTCGCTGTATGAGTACCGCGACGGCGACATGGTGGAACAGTGGTACGTGGCGCGCGACATCGGTTCGGCGCTTGGGGACCTCAACCTGATCTCGCCGCGCAAGAACCACGCGGAGTCGTTCGAGAAGGTACCGTTCCTGCTGGGCGTGCAGAACGGCCATGTGCAGTTCCACTATTCGGGCTGGTACAAGAACCTGGTGCGCGATCGCATTACGCCCGAGGAAGTGGCGTGGGCCAGCGATCTGCTCGGCAGGCTCTCCGACAAGCAGCTGCAGGACGCCTTCCGGGCGGGCGGCTTCGAGCGGGACGAGGCGGCCCGCTTCATCGCCCGCATTCGCGTCAAGATCGCGGAGGGCCGTTCCATCGGCCAACGCGCCGCTGACAGATTCTAGGGGAACCAGGAATCTGGGCCCGGGAACCGCCCAATACGAAAGTCTTCGTTGACAGCTACGAATCTATTCGTATAGGCTCCCTTTTCATGGGACGCCTCCAGCCACGGCCAACAGACGCCGAGCTCGCCATTCTCACCGTGTTGTGGGAACGCGGGCCGTCGACGGTCCGCCAAGTTCACGAAGCGCTCGCTGATACGCGGGACACCGGTTACACCACCACGCTCAAGTTGATGCAGATCATGGCTGAGAAGGGCCTGGTCAAGCGCAACGAAACGGCGCGCACGCACGTCTATGCCGCTGTGGCCGGAGCGGAACAAACGCAACGTGTGCTGGTGAAGGACCTGGTCGACCGTGCGTTCGGCGGTTCGGCCGCGGCCCTCGTGCTTCGCGCGTTGAGCGAGAGCACGTCGGACGACGAACTGCGTGAGATTCGCAAGTTGATCGACGACTACCGGGAGAAACGGTCATGATCGAACTCCTCGTCTCGCCCACCACGCTCGACGCCCTCGCCTGGACGTTGATTCACTTCCTGTGGCAGGGTTCGTTGCTTGGCGCAGCCGCCTTCATCGCGTTACGCATCGTCCGGCCCGATCGCGCCACCACCCGGTACGTGATCGGCGTGGCGACGCTTGGCGCCATGCTGGCGATCAGCATAGTGACCTTCGCGCTACTGGCGCGCCAGTCGGAGCGACCATTGAGCAGCGCTTCGGTTGCTGTGTCTTCCTACCCATCAGCAATTCAAGTCACCACTGACTCCACCAGTGACTCGTTCGGCAGCGGTGCGCGCCAACCGGCCAGCCAGCAAACCGCGGGAGCCGCATCGTGGCGCCCTGTCGCGATGAGGCCCCTCGCATCTCCGATCGTGGTGTCGTTATGGGCACTCGGCGTGCTCGCGCTGTCATTGCGCCTGCTCGGCGGATGGATGCTGACCCGCCGGCTGGCGAATCGCGCCGTCGGTGCGGTCTCGCCTGCTGTCGATGCCGCCGCGAAAAGAATTGCCGAACGCCTGCAGTTGCGGCGCGCGGTCGCGATCGTGGAATCCGGCGCGGTGGTCGTTCCGACGCTGGTCGGCTACGTGAAGCCGGTCGTGTTGTTGCCCGCCGTCGCGTTGTCAGGCCTGACGCCGGAACAGCTCCACGCGATCATCGCGCACGAACTCGCGCATGTTCGCCGGCATGACTTCCTGATCAACCTGCTGCAGTCTGTGGTCGAAACACTGCTGTTCTATCACCCGGCAACGTGGTGGGTGTCCGCGCAGGTGCGCGCTGAACGCGAGCACTGCTGCGACGACCTGGCTGTTGAAGTGTGCGGCGACCGGCTGGTTTATGTCTCCGCGCTCGCTGAACTGACCAGCATCGCGAGCCACCGCGCGTTTGCACTGGCCGCGACGGATGGTTCGCTCGTCGGCCGCGTGCAGCGCTTGCTGGGCCGTCCGCGCGCGTCACACGAACCCACGCCGGCGTGGGCGGTGCTCACGTTGTTTGTCTTGATCGTCGGCAGCATCGGCACGTTCCGCGCGGCCCCGACGGAACAGGTGGTCGCGCCGCCGGTGGAGGTCGAGCCACAGAGCCCCTCACCCCGCGCTGACGACGTGGCGCAGGCGCGCGAGAGCGAAGAAACGCCCCGCAAGGAGGAGTCGCAGTGGTTCCGCGGCTTCACTGAAGCGCCACCCGCACCGCCCGCGCCTCCTGCGCCTCCAGCGCCGCCAGCGCCGACGGCGCCGACGGCGCCGGTCGCGGATGCCGTACCGCCCGCACCGCCTGCACCGCCTGCGCCTCCTGCGCCGCCGGCTCCGCCCGCACCGCCCGCGCCGCCGCAGGAGCTCGGTTCACGCGGATCGGGAAGCGTGTCGTGGAGCAATGGCTCCGATCGGATCAGCATCAAGTGGGACGGCACGTTCCGCCTGTCCGAGGACGAGAAGGATGTCACGTGGATGTCCGACGGCGCCTCGTTGTCGATCGCGGACGGCCTGGTGCTGGCGTCGAAGGTCGAACTGCGCGGCATTGGCGACGGCCGCGTCGAGCGCACCTTCCGCCGCAACGGCTTTCGGCGCGACTGGGAGCCCGAAGGCCGCTTGTTCCTTGCCGGCGCGCTCGACAAGATGATTCGGCAGAGCGGGTTCTTCGCGAAGGAGCGCGTCACGCGCTTCCTCAAGCAAGGCGGTCCTGACGCGGTCCTCGCCGAGATCGATCGCCTCAGCGATTCGAGCTACGTCCGCCGCGTCTATTACAGCGAGCTGGTCCAGCAGGCAGAGCTGTCCGAGGCGCTGCTCACCCGCGTTCTGCAGAGGGTGCCGAACGAGATCACCTCGGACTACGACAAGTCGACGCTGTTCACGCTGATCGCGAAGCTGCCGGCCGCGACCGATGCGCATCGCGCCGTCATCGCCCGTGCCGTGCGCAATATCTCGAGCGACTACGATCAGCGCCGCGCGCTCACCGCGTTGATGGAGTCACGGCCTGTGTCACCCGCGGTGGCTGCCGCGGTGCTCGAAGCCGTGTCATCGGTCAACTCCAACTACGATCGCGCCGAGCTGTTGATCAGCGTCGCTGAACGCGGCGGGCTGACGCCGGCCACGAGCAGCGCGTTCATGAGCCTCGTCCGGACCATGGGTTCGTCTCATGATCAGCGGCGCGTGTTGTCGGCGGTGTCATCCGCCGGTGGCGTCACCGACACCGTGGCGATCGACGCGATCAGGTCGGCCGGCTCGATCTCGAGCTCGCACGACAAGACGGAAACGCTGATCAAACTGATGGAGCGCGGCGGGTTGAGCGATGGCTCGGCTGATACGTTCTTCCAGTCGGCATCGGAGATTTCCTCGTCCCACGATCTATCGCGCGTGCTCCGGAAGGTGACCGAGCAACCGATGACGCCAAAAGTGCTCGAGGGCGTGCTGCGAACGGCGATGCGGATCGGCAGCGGTCACGATCGCGCGAACCTGCTGGAATCGGTCGCCATGCGCGGCAAGGTCGAAGGTGCTGCGCGCGAGCTGTACGTCAATGCCGCCC
>DATMJU010000348.1:0-5737 GCA_035553795.1 Vicinamibacterales bacterium | reverse complement strand
TCTTCGGGCAGACGCGGGAAGTTGCTGCGGCTCAGTGACTTACCTTGACTGGCAACGCATTGCGCCGGGTCTGCAAACGGATGAGCTGTGGACCCACACGCGGCTCGCCGTCGACGTGGAAGCGAATCGGATGCGTGCACGAAATCTCCATCGACGCCGCACTGCGCATCAACATCCCGGGGCCCTCCTGCAGAGTGCCGCGAAAGAATGCCGGCACCTGCTTCATGATGCTCAGACCTGATTGCGGTTCCACCACGACGATCTCGATCATCCCATCGTCGAGCAGCGCCTTCGGCGCAATCTGCGCGCCGTTGCCGTACTGACGCGAGTTCGCCAGCGCGATAAAGAGCGCGGAGTGGTCGATGATGTCGGCCATGTGCGAGGTGCCATTCACATCGAAGGCGCCGCGGATCGAGTAGGTGCCAGGCTCGTACTGCCGCAGCTCGCCCATCGTCGCCATGATGTAGCCGAGCAATCCGCGGCGCGCCCCCGGCATGGCCAGCCGTTCCGCGATGCGCGCATCGAAGCCGATGCCCGCGACGTTGAAGAACAGCGATCCGTGCAGATCACCAGCATCGATCCTGCGCACGCGACCGGAGCCGGCGAGCTTCAACGCCTCGGTGGGATTGAACGGCACGCCAAGATCGCGAGCCAGCCCGTTCCCGGATCCCCCAGGCACGATCGCAAACGCCACGTTGGCAGTCGCGGCTGCGCACGCCACGCCGTTCACGGTGCCGTCGCCTCCCCAGGCAACCAGCAGATCGGCGCCGTTCCGGGCGGCCTCAGCCGAGAACTCGAACGCATCAGCAGGCCCGCGCGTGACCAGGACGTCGGTTTCGTAGTGGTGGGCGGTCAGCACGCTCTTCGCAAGATCGACGCACGCGCCGATGGTGCGCGTGCGGCCAGGTCCGGCGATGGGGTTGATGACGACCAGAGCTTTCACGGGGATCAGGGATCAGGGATCAGGGATCAGGGATCGGGGGATCAGGGGTCAGGGCGCGAGCGCGCGAACGGCCTTTGGCGGAAGCATCCAGCGCAGCGTGCCTGGACCTCCCGGAGTTGCGCCATCGACCTCGATCAAGCACACCCCGCCCTTCTTGAATTCGATGAGTCCGCGAGCGCCGAGCAGCCTCGCGGCCAGCTCTCCGAGGTCCGGTTCATGACCGACGAGTGCGAGGCGGCGGTGCCGCTTCGCGTGGGTCTTGATCGCGTCGACGATCGCCTGGTGACGGCCGCCCGGCGCGAGGGCCTCGACTTCGGCGATCGCCGGCTTCGGTTTCAAGCCGGCAGCGAGGATCTGCGCGGTCTCACGCGCGCGGACCAGTGGGCTGGTCAGCACGAAGTCAACCACCACGTCCATCTCGATCAGTCCGGGGATCGACTGCGCAAACTTCTTCGTGCCCGCCGGGGTGAGCGGGCGGAGGCGGTCGTCCGGATACTTGGGCCCGCGCTCGGCGGCAATCGCGTGTCGAACGAGGTAGAGCTCAATTGTGGCGGCCATCAGGAAGCAGTGTGCAGTTAAGAGTTGACAGTTTACAGTTACGCGGCGCTGGATGAGGAGGTGTCGGCCGGCGCGCCGATCACCGAGTCACAGAGCTTCAGTAATGCCGGCCGGCCGCGCATGTAGGTGGCGTGGCCTTCGCGGCACTCGTCTTCGAGCGCGCGAATCAGCTTGTCCAATTCATTCATCGCGCGTCGATTCGAGACCGGCAGCGAGGCCTGCACTTCGCGCGCGCGCTCGATCAGGATCTCGAGATCGTGCACGCGGCCCAGCAGATCCTGCTGATGCTTCAACGTATTCAGGCGCGACGTCGCCTTTGAGCGCGTCAGCTCGCGCTGAATCTCGAGCGCGTAGCGCAGCTTCTTCGCTTCGATGCGAACGCGATGCAGGCGGTCGGCGAGGTACATTCCGCCGGCTCGCTCGATGGCGAGCTTGAGTTTCTTCGCGCGGCCGGAGGCCTGCAACTGGGCCTCGACGAGTGCGTCTCTGGAGATCTGTCCGCGAGCCTCGGGCGCCGCCACTTCGACCAGCCGCTTGCGCAGCTTCTCGAGACGCGACGGCGTCATCTCTTCGAGCATCTCCATCCGGCGCTTCTGGCGATCCTCGATCACCGCCGTGCGCACGCGCGTGATGGCGCGCTTCGGAGCCGCGCCCTTTCCTTCCAGCTCGGCGAGTAACGACAATGTAACGTCGAGTTCGCGGACCGGACCGAGCGCCCGCGTAATGCGCCGGACGCGCTTGCCGGCGCGATTGATGGCCTCCCAGTCCGCTTGCGAACTCAGCACAGGGAGGGCTTCGCGCAGTCGGCGCGAGGCGACGCGCGCTTCGTGCACGGACGTTTCGTCACCCGCCTGGGCCGCCGGCATGGCCTTCAGCATGGAGACGAGACGCTGGCGAAGGAGTGCGAGGGAGAGGGCCCTGTGCGGCATGCTAGGATCAACAGCGATTATACGTTGTGCGTCTCGCCGCCATCGACATCGGCACCAATTCCGTCCACATGATCATTGTCCGGGTCAGGCCGGACTTCTCATTTG
This sequence comes from Vicinamibacterales bacterium, assembly GCA_035553795.1. GTDB lineage: Bacteria > Acidobacteriota > Vicinamibacteria > Vicinamibacterales > UBA2999 > 12-FULL-67-14b. The sequence continues at coordinate 3,202 of DATMJU010000348.1, read as the reverse complement.
AGATTGTCGATCGTGAAAAGGAGATGGTGCGCCTCGGCGCCGGCGGGCTCGACGGTAAGAAGCTCACGCCAGAGGCCATGACCGCGGCGCTACAGGCGCTGAAGAAGTTTGCCCGCCTCGCCGAATCACACCAGGTGGATGAAATCCTCGCCGTGGCGACCAGCGCGACGCGAGAAGCAGAGAACGGCGGCGCCTTCCTCAAGGCGATCGAGCGGCGCACCGGCATCCGCGCCCGCATCATCACCGGCACGGAAGAAGCTCGACTGATCCACCTCGCAGCGGTTTACGGCGTGGACACGCCCAAACCGGCGGTGGTGATCGACATCGGCGGCGGCAGCGTTGAGATTACCCGCGGCACCGGCAGCCAGGTCGACGCCGCCCGCAGCTTCAAGATTGGCGTCATCCGTCTCACCGAGCGCTTCGTCGATTCCGATCCGATCTCGAGTCGCGACGAACGCAAGATGACGAAGTTCATTCGCGAAGAAGTCGATCGCTACATCGACTCCATCGTCGAGCTGGGCTTCGATCGGGTGATCGGCACGTCCGGCACCATCCTCTCGCTCGGCACCGTCGCCACGGCCCTCGACCGCAACAGCGTGCCGCAGGAGATGCGCAACCTGCGCGTGCCCGCGAAGAGCCTCCGCCGGCTCCGCAAGACCGCGGTCGAGATGGATCTCGAGGAACGCATGCACCTGCCCGGGCTGGATCCGCGGCGCGCGGACCTGATGGTCGCCGGCGCGATCCTGCTCGATACCCTGCTCAAGCGGCTCGAAGCGGAAGAGATCACGCTCTGCGATCTCGCGCTGCGCGAAGGCGTGCTGCTCGACTACATCCACGGGCACCGCAAGCACATCCGCCGCGTCGACACCTATCCCGACGTGCGCCGCCGTTCCGTGATCGAGCTGGCCGAGCGGTGCGCGTGGGAGGCGGAACACTCGCGCCAGGTCGCGGCGATCGCGCTGACGCTGTTCGACTACACGAAGCGGATTCACGAGCTCGGCGATCGCGAACGCGAGTGGCTCGAATACGCGGGCCTGCTCCACGACATCGGCAACCACATCAGCTACGGCAAGCACCACCGGCATTCGTACTACCTGGTCAAGAACGGCGACCTGCGCGGCTTCGAGCCGGAAGAGATCGACATCATCGCGCTCCTGACGCGCTACCACCGCCGCGCGACGCCGAAGCGAGAGCATGTCGGTGTAACCGCGTTGTCAAAGCGCGACGTCCGCACGGTGCAGATCCTGTCGGCGTTCCTGCGCCTCGCCGAAACGCTCGATCGCAGCCGCCACGGCGTGATCCGCGGCATCGAGGCGCGCGAGCGCATGGGCGAGATTCGCATCAAGGTCCAGGCGGTCGGCGACGCGGAGCTCGAAGTCTGGGCCGCCCAAAAGCAGTTGCACGCGCTGGCCGAGGCGCTCGATCGCAGAGTCAGCCTTGAAAAGGTGCCCTTCCGCCGGGCTTCGGCCCCATCGGTGGCACTGGTCACGAATTCGCGACCTGTCAGTCAGGAAATGCCGCGAGCCGCAGGGCCACGCCGAAGGCCCCCGGTCCGGGTGTAACACCGATTTAACACTGCAGAAACTGCCGCGAAATCACCGTCGCGATACCCTAGCGGCATGAAGTTACTGCTTCGTCATACAGCCCCGCTGCTGGCCCTGAGCGTCACGCTGGCGGCCTGCGGATCAAGCTCGCAAGATGCGCGCGCCGGCGCCGCGCCGGCCTCCGGCGGCTCCAGCCTCATCTCCCTCGATGGTTCCAGCACCGTCTTCCCCATCAGTGAAGCGGTCGCGGAAGAATTTCAGAAAGTCGAAAAAGGCGTCAGTGTGACCGTGGGTATCTCCGGCACCGGCGGCGGCTTTCAGAAATTCTGCCGCGCCGAAATCGACATCGCCGACGCGTCGCGTCCGATTAGCGCGACCGAAGTTGAGGCGTGCAAGAAGTCGGGCGTCGAATACGTCGAACTGCCGGTGGCATTCGACGGCATTGCGATCGCGGTGAACCCGAAGGCCACCTGGGCCGACAAGATCACCACCGACGAGCTCAAGACCCTGTTCGCGCCCGAAGCGCAGGGTAAGGTCACCAAGTGGAGCCAGATCCGCAAGGGCTGGCCGGATCGCGAAATCCACCTCTTCGGCGCCGGCGTCGACTCCGGCACCTACGACTACTTCACCGAAGTCATCACCGGTAAGGCCAAGTCCAGCCGCGGCGACTTCACCTCCAGCGAAGACGACAACGTCCTGGTCCAGGGCATCAGCAATGACGAGCTCGCCCTCGGCTTCGTGCCCTTCGCCTACTACGAAGGCAACCACGACAAGCTCAAGCTCGTGCCCGTGGACGATGGCAAGGCCGACAACGGCGAAGGTGCGATTCTGCCGTCGCCCGAGACCATCGAGAAGGGCACGTATCGTCCGCTGTCCCGTCCGATCTACATTTACGTCTCGAAGAAGTCGGCACAGCGCCCGGAAGTCCAGAAGTTCGTCGAGTTCTACCTCAAGAACGCCGACAAGCTGGTGCGCGAAGTCAACTACGTGACCCTCGGCGCAGACAGCTACAACGCCAGCGTCGAGAAGTTCTCGAAAGAACGGATGCCGTAGCGTGAAGTCAACCGGAGCGCTCGAGTGGATCATCGAGCGGCTGCTGTTTCTGTGCGCGGCATTATCAGTACTGACAACGGCGGGGATCATCGCGGTCCTCGCCTTTGAAACGTACGAGTTCCTGCAGGAAGTCTCGATTTTCGACTTCCTGACCGGCACCGAGTGGACGCCGTTGTTCGCCAGCCAGAAGTTCGGAGTGCTGCCGCTGGTCGGCGGCACCTTGCTGGTGTCGGCCATCGCGATGGTTGTGGCGTTGCCGATGGGGCTGCTGTCCGCGATTTACCTGAGCGAATATTCGCCCAGCGGATTCCGCCGCGTCGTCAAACCGGTGCTCGAAATCCTCGCGGGCGTGCCGACGGTGGTGTACGGCTACTTCGCCCTGACGTTCGTCACGCCCCTGCTGCAGCAGTTCCTGCCGCAACTGTCGGGATTCAACGCCTTGAGCCCGGGCCTGGTGATGGGCTTGATGATCCTGCCGCTGGTGTCGTCGCTCTCCGAGGACGCGATGCGCGCGGTGCCGCGCGGGCTGCGCGAAGGCTCCTACGCGCTTGGCGCCACGCGCATGCAAACCGCGCTCAAGGTCGTCGTGCCGGCGGCGTTCTCAG
>DATMJU010000347.1:0-2269 GCA_035553795.1 Vicinamibacterales bacterium | reverse complement strand
CCGAGGTAGACCGCGATCACCGCAATGGTGCCAATCGCGGTCTACCTCGGCGTGAACCTGCTGTATCTCTATGTGTTCTCGGTCACTGAGCTGGCGGCCTTGCAGGGCAGTGTGCTCGACGTCGTGGCGGACCGCTTGCTGGGCTCTGGAGCCGGCAACGTGATGGGCTTGGTTGGCATCGTCAGCCTGCTGGCGGGGAACAGCGCGATGACGTTTGCGGGTCCGCGCGTGTATTTCGCGATGGCGCGCGACAAGGTGTTCTTCGAGTCGGCGTCGAAGATTCACCCGACCTATAAGACCCCGGCCGCGGCGATCCTGGCGCAGACGGTGTGGACTTCGTTGTTGATCCTGACCGGCAGCGGCAACGCGCTGATCACCTACACCGGCTTTTCGATCACGCTGTTCCTCGGCGTCGCGGTGTTTGCGCTGTTCGTGCTCCGGCGCCGTGAGCCGAACGCCGAGCGCCCGTTCAAGGCGTGGGGGTATCCGATCGCGCCGGCCATCTTCACCATCGCCTGTTTCGTGATTCTCGCCAACGCGCTGTACACGGATCTCGTCAAGCCGCTGACGCAAGGCGGGTCGGTGGGGCCGTCAGCCTGGGGCTTCCTGGTGATCGGGATGGGATTGCCAATCTATTACTTCTTCGCAAGGAAGAACAAATAAACGCACCCGCGGTTACAGGTTACGGGTTACCGGTTACGAGAACAGAACCAAACCCGTAACCAGTAACCCGTAACCGTAAGCCAGGGCCCTAAGGCCTCGGTCTCATCACCTCTGCAAGCGTCGTCGTCCGGCCAGGCTGAACGTGAACATCGAGCTCCATGTCCTCGAAGCCCGGCATGCGGATCTCGATCTTGTGCCCGCCCGCTTCGAGTCGCAACGATTGGAACGCGCCGTCGAAGTCATCGACGAGCCCCGCGTAGTAGCCATCCACGAACACCTGCGCATCGCGCGGCCTGATTTTCAGGCGCACGCTGCCGATGTCATACCCTGACGTCCGCCACGGCGAGCCATATGAGTATGCGTAGGGGTCGTAATAGGGATACGCGCCGCCCCAACCACCGTAGATGCCGAAGTTCGAGAAGCCGATCGAGCCGTAGATCAACGACAGCGGCAGGTAGCCCACCGGGCTCCAGCGATAGTACGAGCGCGCCCAGCGGTCGTAGTGCGCCGGCGTGTAGTAGCGGTAGCCGCTGCGGTACGGCGACCCGAAGTTGAAGTGGATGTTGGGGCGATCCCGGATGATGACGCGCGGGCTGCGATCGCGATCGCGGTCATCGCGGCCGTAGTAGCGATCGGGCACGCGCTCGACGGCTACGCGCTGACCATCGCCGCGGTCGTTGCGATCGTTGCGGTCCGCTTCGCGATCGTTGCGGGTGGCCGTGCGCTCGGTCCGGTCGCCGCCACGCCGTTCGTTGCCGCCGCGGGCCACGCCGGTACGCGGCTGGCCGCCATCGTCGCGGCGATTGTCTCCGCCGCGGCGCTCCGCGGTTCGCTCACCGCCGCCGTTGGTGCGCCGGTCGCCACCGCCACCACCGGCCGTACGTGCGCCATCACTGCTGCCGCCGCCGTTGCGATCACGCGCACCACGGCCACGAACCATCTGTTCTTCGCTTGTAGGGCTTGCCACCGACGGTGATCCGTAACAGATCGCCGCGATGAGGGGAATCGCAACGACACGCATCTTCATACGTGCTCCTAAGGCGCGCTGGCAACGCGGGCGTCGGCACGATCAGCGTAGCACTATTCAGGCATAAACTACAGGGATGGAATCCTTCCACGCGACCACCATCCTGGCCGTGCGCCGCGACGATCGCGCCGTGCTGGCCGGTGACGGGCAGGTGACGCTGGGCAACACCGTGGTCAAGCAGGGGGCGAAGAAGATTCGGCGCCTCTACAACGACAGCATCCTGGCCGGATTTGCGGGCTCGGCGGCCGATTCCTTTGCGCTGTTCGCGCGATTTGAATCGAAGCTGGAGCAGTATCGCGGCAACCTCGAGCGGTCGGCGGTCGAACTCGCGAAGGACTGGCGGACCGACCGCGCGTTGCGCCGGCTCGAAGCGATGCTCATCGTGCTCGACCGCAAGTCGCTGTTCCTGCTGTCCGGCACCGGCGATCTGATCGAGCCGGACGACGGCATCATCGGCATCGGTTCCGGCGGCGCATTTGCGCAGGCCGCGGCCAAGGCGCTGGCGCGTCACACCACGCTCCCGCCGCGTGACATCGCGCAGCACGCCATGACCGTGGCAGCCGAGATCTGCATTTATAC
>DATMJU010000346.1:0-2635 GCA_035553795.1 Vicinamibacterales bacterium | reverse complement strand
GTCCTGTGCAGCGACCACGTTCACGGCCGGCGCGCCAACGCCGCGATCGGGATGCGGACGGCGGCTGTTCACGTGCGCCACCAGTTGCGCGGCCAACAGCAGTGCCGCCAGCGACACCGCGGCAAGCCGCCAGCGTGATCGCGCGTGCTCGGTCAGCCACTGGTTCAACTGCACGCACGCAATCAGCGTGAAGCCGAGGACGCCGAGAATCAGCAGTCGCGACGCGACGCGCTCGGACTCGAATCCAGGCAGCCTGAACAGCGTCCATTTGTAGATGTTGAACGTGCTCAAGACGAGCATCACGACGCTCGGAACCCACAACACCGATACCGAATGGCTCCAGACCCTGCTGAAAGGAGCCGTCAGTCCGGCGAGGACGATCGTGAAGCCGACCCAGCCGACAAACGTGTTGTATTCCCACCAACTCAGGTTGTCGGTGATGTTGCGTGGTTCACCGACGAACCCGGCGATCAGCACCGCCAGTTGCTGGTAGCTGCCTTCGAACTCGCGCGGCGGCGCGTCGTAGAGTGCGAGCGCGGGCACAATGCGGAGCGCGCACAGGCCCAGGACCAGCACGGCCAGCGTCACGCCGAATCTCCACCGCGCGCGTGCGCCGGCGACGAACGCCGCGATGAAGATGATCGCCCATACGAACAGATGCCATCCGCCGACGAGCGTCATCAGTGCCAGCGCAATGGCGAGAGCGGCGGTCGTCCGGCCGCTCACATTGCCCATCGCAGCGCGATGCACGAAGAGGAACACGTACGGGAACAGGAAATACGCGATCCACTGGCCGTGCCCGGTTTCGAGATGCGCAATCAGGTGGCCGTTCATCAGGAAGATCGCCAGGAACGCCATTGACGCGACAGGGCCGAGCGCCAGATCGCGCGACAGGCGGTAGGCGCCGTACATGCCGATTGCGACGAGCGCCGCCGCCTGGGTCGTGACGAAGGTGCCGACGTCCATCCAGCGGAGCAGCACCGCGTGCGGCGCCACGTTGGTCTCGGCGTTGGCGAAGAACAGCCTGGTCCCCTGATACAGCTCCTGCAGATACCAGGGCAGTGCTCCGCGGCCAAGACTTTCGCGCAGGGCCGTGTGATAGCTCCACTCCTTGACCCAGTCCTGCGTCATGAACCAATCGAGGTTCCCGGCGCGGAAGTACCACACGGCGCCGGCCATGCCGACGCAGCCGGCGACCAGCCAGCCGATGCGTTCTCCAAGCGGCGAACGACCGGCCCATTGGAGGGCAAGCGCCGCCGCCATCATGATGAGGACCGTGGCGAGTGGGATCCAGGTATCGGGCGTTTGGGCGATGAACCTGGCGCGGGTCAGAGGCAAGCGAACGAGATCGGTGATGGTCGTGTCGATGAGCACCGCGCCGAGCACCAGCGCGCCAACCACGAGCCATTGATCGTCGACGGGGAAGAGCGTCGACCGGAGCGCCTTCCGGTCCTGATCGGCGCTGCTGGCCGGGGCCGACGTGGAATCTCGCAATGCCAAGTTGCTGTATTCTAAGGTAGCTTGTGAATTCACAGAACAAGCGGAAGACGGCGACCGAGCCGGTCTCCGAGCTCACAACCAACCGGCTGTCCGTATACCTGCGCTGCCTGAACCAGCTCGAGTCCGCGGGTGTGGAGACTATTTCCTCGCAGGCGCTGGCGGAGCAGTTTCATCTCAATGCGGCGCAGATTCGCAAGGACCTCGCGTATTTCGGCGAGTTCGGCGTTCGCGGCGTCGGCTACTACGTCAAGGACCTCAAGCGCCACCTCCGGAAGATTCTCGGGCTCGATCGCAAGCTGCGCGTCGCGGTGATGGGCGCTGGCAACCTTGGCCTCGCGCTGGCCGACTATCCGGGCTTCAAGCGTGAGGGCTTCGAGATCGTGTCGATGTTCGACGTCGCCGACACCAAGATCGGTGATGAGTCGAAAAGCGGCGTGCCGATTCACGACCTCAGGGAATTGAAGAAGATCGTCCGCAAAGACCACATCGACATCGCGGTCATCGCCGTGCCGGCCGAGTCGGCGCAGCACGTGCTGGACCAGGTGGTCGCGGCCGGCATCAAGGCCATCTTGAATTTCTCGCCCGGTGCCCTCAAAGTGCCTGCCGGCGTGAAGATGAAGGGCGTAGACTTGACCGTTTCGTTGGAGAGTCTGTCGTTTTATCTCGCGCAGGGCATCGATGACGAAAACTAAAGGTTCCAGGTTGCCGGTGACGGGTTCCCGATTGACCCACGTTGATGCGAAGGGGCGCATCCGCATGGTGGACGTCGGCGACAAGCCGGTCACCGATCGCGAAGCCGTGGCGCGTGGCTCGATCGCGATGTCCAAGGCCGCGCGCACGCTGATTCAATCCGGTAACAATAAGAAGGGCGATCCCGTCCAGGCCGCGCGACTGGCCGGCATCATGGCCGCCAAGAAGACCAGCGAGCTGATCCCGCTCTGCCACCCGTTGAACCTGTCGCACGTCGCGGTGGACCTCACGCCCACGAAGAAGGGTTACGACATCGAAGCGCGCGTGCGGATCTCCGGGAAGACCGGCGTCGAAATGGAGGCGTTGACCGCCGTCGCGGTCGCGGCGCTGACGCTGTATGACATGGTCAAGGCCGTCGACAAGACGATGGTGATCGGCGGCGTGG
>DATMJU010000345.1:0-8651 GCA_035553795.1 Vicinamibacterales bacterium | reverse complement strand
CCGCATGGGCGGCGCGGAAGGCGGCGTGATGTCGTTCGCGCGCAGCAAGGCGAAGATCTACGCCGAAGAAGAAGTCAAGACGACGTTCCAGGACGTGGCCGGCGTGGATGAAGCGGCGCAGGAGCTTCGCGAGATCGTCGAGTTCCTGAGGAACCCGCGCAAGTTCACCAACCTTGGCGGAAAGATTCCCAAGGGCGTGCTGCTGGTGGGACCGCCGGGCACCGGCAAGACGCTGCTCGCCCGCGCCGTCGCCGGGGAAGCCAAGGTGCCGTTCTTCAGCCTGAGCGGATCCGAGTTTGTCGAAATGTTCGTCGGCGTGGGCGCGGCGCGCGTGCGCGACCTGTTCTCGCAGGCGGAGGCCAAGGCGCCGTGCATCGTGTTCATCGACGAGCTCGATGCGCTCGGCAAGGCCCGTGTGCAGAGTCCGATCGGCAGCCACGAAGAGCGCGAGCAAACGCTCAACCAGCTGCTCGCGGAGATGGACGGCTTCGATGCGCGGAAGGCCATCATCATCATGGCGGCCACCAACCGCCCGGAGGTGCTCGACCCTGCCCTGCTTCGTCCCGGCCGCTTCGATCGGCAGGTGCTGGTCGACAAGCCGGATGTGAAGGGCCGCGAGGAGGTGCTCAACATCCACGTGCGCAACGTGAAGCTCGATCCCGCAGTGGACCTGAGGAAGGTCGCGGCTCGTACCGCCGGCTTTGCAGGCGCGGATCTCGCCAACCTCGTGAACGAGGCGGCACTGCTCGCGGCACGGCGTGACGGTGAGAGCGTGGTGATGCGGGACTTTGACGAGGCGATCGATCGCCTGGTCGCCGGCCTGGAAAAGAAGCGCGTGATGAGCACGCGCGAGCGCGAGATCGTCGCGTACCACGAATCCGGCCACGCGATTGTCGCCAGCATCCTGCCGAACATGGACCCGGTCCACAAGATCTCGATAGTGGCGCGCGGCTTCGGCGCGCTGGGCTACACGATGCAGCTGCCGCTCGAAGACCGCTACCTGATGCAACGCGGCGACCTCCTCAACCAGATGGCGATCCTGCTCGGCGGCCGGGCTGCCGAAGAGATCGCGGTCGGAGAGATCTCCACCGGCGCGCAGAACGATCTGCAGCGCGTGACCGACGTGGCGCGGTCGATGGTCACCGAATGGGGCATGAGCGAGAAGCTCGGCACGGTGAACTACGACTCGAATCGCCGCGGCCGCTTCCTCGACATCGGCATGCCGGCGGAACGCGGCCAGTACAGCGAAGATACGGCGCGGATGATCGACGAAGAGGTCAAGCAGATCATCGCCGGCGCGCACGAGGTGGCGCGCCGCATCCTGCGCGAGAACCGCGACGTCCTGGAGCGCGTGACGCGAACGCTTCTTGAGAAGGAAGTGATCGATGGGGACGACTTCCGGGCCTTGATGAACCAGCCACGCGCCGTCAATCTATAGGCGCTCGCGCAACCAATCTGTTACGTCCTTGACTGCAATGCAGGCATTGATTTAGCCTGCAATGCAGACATGGCACCCATCTACCTCGGCGAGTTCGAATACGCGGTCCTGCTGGCGGTCCTCCACCTGGACGAGGAGGCCTACGCGGTCCCCATTCGAGAAATCATCGAACAGCGCACCTCCCGTCCCGTCGCCCGGGGCGCGCTCTACACCGGGCTCGATCGCCTGGAAAGCAAGGGCTGCCTGAAGTCACGGATGGGTGACCCGTCTGAAGAACGTGGCGGCAAGGCGCGGCGGTATTACACCGTCACGGCCGCCGGCATGAAGGCCTTGCGCGCCACGCATGAGGCGTTCGCCAGCATGACCAAGGGACTCGAGACCATATTGGAGAAACCGTAATGCCCGCTCCCCCATCGCGCTTTGCCGAGTCGGTCCTGAACCTGGTCGTGCGGGACGCCGATCAGCGAGAGTCGATCGTCGGCGACCTGCGTGAAGAGTACGAGCGGCTGGCGCGGCGTGCGGGTCACCAGCGCGCGGTCCGCTGGCACCTGCGGCAGTGCCTGAGCATTTCGGTCCGCTACGGGGTGACCCGCCTGTTACGGCGCAAGCCGCCGGTGCGCTGGATCAGCCTGGCGGATGCCGAACCGGACGGTCCATGGTGGTCCGGCTTCCCCCGCGATGTGCGCTACGCGTGGCGCGCGATCGGCCAGCGCCGCGGCCTCTCGGCCACTATCGTCTTGACGCTCGCGTTGGCGCTGGCCGCCAATAGCACCACGTTCAGCCTGCTCGATGCGCTGGTGCTCCGCCCGTTCCGCTTTCCCGGCGTCGAGCGCCTGATCGTCGTGATCACCGGCGCGCCGGATGAAGACTTCTTCGATCGATCCAGCGTGACCGGCGCCGACTTCCGCGAATGGCGCGACCAGTCGAAGACGGTGAAGGACTGGGCGCTCTATCAGTGGTGGGAGCCCAATCTGTCCGGGGTCGACATTCCTGAAGTCGTCCCCGGTCATCTCGTCAGCCCGGCGTTCTTCGGCCTGCTTGGCGTGACGCCGGCACTTGGCCGCGAGTTCACGACCGACGAAGGGCAGGTCGGCCAGGCGAACCGGGTCGTCCTGGGTCACGGCTTGTGGGCACGCCGCTTCGCGTCTGATCCGGCCATCGTCGGCAAGAGCGTTCGCTTCAATGGAGAAGCGTATGAAGTTGTGGGCGTGGCCCCGCCGGGATTCAACACGCCGGATGGCTCCGAGGTGTGGGCGCCGCTCGCACTGACGCCCGAGAACTGGGCAAACCGGAGGGCGGAATCGTACGGCGTGTTTGCGCGGCTCGCTGACAACCAGTCAGTGGAGGCCGCGCGCGCGGAACTGACGGCGATTGCCGAGACGCAGCGGCGCGAGTATCCCGACACCAACGGGGATCGTCAGGCCCGAGTCATGACCTTTACGCGCGGCATGGCAGATCCAGGTGCCGGCCCGTTCATCGGCATGTGGCAGATCGCGGCCCTGCTCCTGCTGTTGATCGCGTGCGCCAATATCGCCAACCTGCTCATGGCGAGGGGCGCCGAACGCACGGCTGAGTACTCGTTGCGGCTGGCACTGGGCGCCAGCCGAGCGCGGCTCTTCGGTCAGACCTTGCTCGAAGGCTTGTTGCTGTCGGCGCTGGCGATCCTCTTGTCGATGCCCCTCATCGCCGCCGGCCTCGGCATCTCGCGCGCTTCCATTCCGGCGCCGGTGCTGCGGTTCATTCCAGGCTGGGCGTTCATTCGCATCGACATGGATCTGTTCCTCGTCACCGCCCTCCTCGGCACGGCAGCGATGCTGGTGTTTTCATTGCTTCCCGCCGTCCAGGCGATGCGGGCGCAGGTGGCGGAAACACTGCGACAGTCGGGCCGAACCGCGACGGCGTCACGTCAACGACAGTTCATGCGCAGCGCGCTCGCCGCGACGCAGGTGGCCATTGCACTTGCCCTGGTATTCGCATCCGCGCTCGCGATGTCGGCTGCCGATCGAACCGTGAACGGTCTTCTGGGATTCGACAAGGACAGCGTGCTCGTGGCGCAACTGAATTTGCCGGAACGCGATTACGCGGACGTCGAAAAGCGGCGGCAGTTCATCGACAGGGTGACGGCGGCGATGCAGACGATTCCCGCGGCATCGTCCGTTGGCACCGTCAACATGATTCCGGCGGCGTTCAACAACACCAGCCGCCGCATTTTCCCCGAAGGCGTCACGCTCACCGAACAGGAAGCGCGGTTTGCCGAGTACCGCCTCGCCAACCGCGACTACTTCGACGCGCTCAGGATTCCACTGATCCGCGGCCGCTGGTTCGACGCTTCCGACCGCGCCGATTCGACGCCGGTCGTGATCATCAGTGACGCCGTCGCTCGCCGCTACTGGCCCGACCAGGATCCGATCGGCAAGCGCTTCAAGATGGCGGTCGATGGCCCGTGGTTCAGTGTGATCGGCGTGTCAGGCAACGTGGTCCACAACTGGTTCGTGCGGCAACCTGAGCAGGTCTACCGCCCCATCAGCCAGTCGGCGCCGTATTCCATCGCGTTTGCGGTGCGGACCGTTGGCGATCCGAACGCGCTGGCCGGTGACCTTCGCCGCGCGGTTGCGGCAGTGGATCCGGATCAGCCGCTGGCCTCCCTGTCCACGCTGGCGCAACTCGTCGAGGACCGCGCGGGCGGCTTTGTGTTCATTGCGGGCGCGTTGGGCGCGGTCGGCGTCATCGCGCTGGTCCTGTCCGTGATGGGCATCTACAGCCTGATGGCGTTCCTGACGACGCAGCGGACCCAGGAGATCGGCGTGCGCATGGCGCTCGGCGCGGGCCGCTGGCAGGTGATTCGCGCGATTACGAGGCGCGCCGTCGGCATCACGATCGCGGGTGCCGCCATCGGCGCGGTGCTGGCGTTCGGTGTCGGCCGGATCATGGAGTCCGTCTTGTTTGGCCTCACCACGAACAGCCCGCTGCAACTGGCGGGCATTACCGCGGCGATGTCAGCGGCCGCGCTGCTGGCGGCGTATCTGCCTGCCCGCCGCGCCGTTCGGATTGATCCAATGACCGCGCTGCGCGAATCCTAAGCTGGCCGCGTTCGGGCTCGGCGCGTGTATAGTGGCGCCGTGCCTGAACTCTTTTTCCAGAATTACAGCCCCGTCGCCGGCAGCGTGTTGCTCTCGGCGCTCGTCGCGTCACTCCCTCCCATCCTGCTGGCGATCTGCCTGGCCGTTTTGCGCATCGCGCCGTGGAAGTCCGCCATCGTTGGCGCGACCAGCGCGTTCGTGCTGGCGTGGTTGGTCTGGGGGATGCCGATCGGGTTGACGATCGCCGCCGCGACCCACGGCATGGCGTTCGGGCTCTGGCCAATCTGCTGGATCGTGTTCAGCTCCGTGATGTTCTACAACCTATCGGTGGAAAGCGGCGACTTCGACGTCATTCGCCGATCGCTGGCCAGGCTGACGACCGATCGCCGCATCCAGATCCTGCTCGTCGCATTTTGCTTCGGCGCGTTGATCGAGGGCATTGCCGGATTCGGCGCCCCCGTCGCAATCACTGCCGCGATGCTGGCCGGTCTCGGCTTCGAGCCAATCACCGCCGCCGTCATGGCGCTGATCGCCAACACCGCGCCGGTCGCGTTCGGTTCCCTCGGTATTCCGGTGACGACCCTCGGCGGCCTGCTGGCGCCGATGCTCGGTGAGGATGTGCAGTCAACCACGCGCGCGCTCTCGGCGATGGTTGGACGGCAGCTCCCGTTCTTCTCGCTGATCATCCCCGCCTACCTGGTGGTGCTGTATGCCGGCTGGGCCGGAATGATGGCGGTGTTCCCCGCGGTGTTCACCGCCGGCGTCTCGTTCGCGATCGGCCAGTTCCTGGTGTCGAACTACGTCGGCCCCGAATTGACCGACACACTCGCCGCGCTGTTTTCGCTCGCGGCCGTCGCGCTGCTCTTGAAGTTCTGGCATCCGAAGGATGCGTATGTGGACGGACGACCCGTCGTTGCCGAAACCATCGTCGACGGCTCTTCGCGCGTGTGGCGCGCCTACGCGACCTACGGCATTCTCATCATCACCGTGTTGATCGGACAGGTCGGGAACTTCGCCGGCATGCAGAACCTGCAGCCGCCGGCGAACGTCACGATGCTGTTGCGGTGCGGACAGATCGGTAACCGCTTGTGTCCAGAGCCATGGATCGGCGAACCGGCCTCGGTTGATCCGCAGGGCTTCCGCTTCCCGGTGTGGGAATTCAACTGGCCGGGCGCGTACAACGAAGTTGATGGCAAGCTGGTGGGCAAGGTGCAGCGCGGCGCTCCGGTCGTGGCCACGACATCTCCCTACCCGCTCACGTATCGCCTGGATTTCATGGCGACCGCCGGGACGCTGGTCCTGTTCGCCACCTTCATCGCTTTGATACCGATGGTGATGGCCGGCGCGCGGCCGGGTATTCTCGGCGTCGCCTTTGGCAAGACGGTGGCGCAGCTGCGCCTGCCCATCGTGACGATCGCGTTCATCCTGTCGATTGCGACGGTCATGAACTATTCGGGCATGACGTCATCCATGGCCCTCGCACTTGCGCAGACGGGGTGGCTGTTCCCGTTCTTCTCCGCGTGGCTCGGCATGCTCGGTGTGTTCCTGACCGGCAGCGATACCTCGTCGAATACCTTGTTCGGTCCGCTACAAGCGACCACCGCCAAGGTGTCGGGCCTCGATCCCATTCTGATGGGCGCTACCAATAGCTCAGCTGGCGTGATGGGCAAGATGATCAGCCCGCAGAACCTGTCGGTCGGCGCCGCCGGCGTGGGCGCGGTTGGCCGCGAGGGTGAGATCTTCTCCAAGGTGATTGTCCACAGCCTCGTTCTGACGGCGCTGATGGGATTGCTGGCGATGTTGCAGGCGTATGTGGTGCCGTGGATGGTGCCAACTCTGTAAGACTTAAACGGACTAGGACGGAAACCTCGGCCAGCGGCGTACGATCAACGTACCGGAATCGGCTGCGTTGCGCGGGTAAAATTATCGCCCGTGGTTCCCCTGAGTTTCGGCAGGTTCACTTTTGATCCGGCGGCGCGTCTGCTCCACTTGAACTCCGAGCCGGTGCATCTCACGTCAAAGGCAATCGACCTGCTTGCGCTGCTGTCGTCCCGGCGGCCAGAGGCCGTCTCCAAGAAAGATATTCACCAGCAGTTGTGGCCCGACACCTTCGTGTCCGACGTCAGCCTGACGACGTTGGTTTTCGAACTACGGACGGCGCTCGGCGAATCGGCGCGGAGGCCTCGATTTATTCGGACGGTCCATGGCTTCGGCTACGCGTTTCAGGGCGACAGCGCCCAGAACTCTGAGACCGAGGAAGAGACGCCGTTCATCGTCATTTACGGCGGCAAGGAATATGGGCTGCAGCGCGGCGAGAACCTGCTTGGCCGCTCCCGTGACTGCCGGGTGCGCCTTGATTCCACCCGGGTCTCGCGCCGCCATGCGCGCATCACCATCGATGGCAACGCGGCGCTGATCGAAGACTGCGGCAGCCGCAACGGCACGTGGGTGCGCGGGGAGCGGACGACCGGGCGCGTGCGCCTGCAGGACAGCGACGACATTGGCATTGCGGGCATCAGGATGGTGTTCCGCATCCTGTCGCCCAACATGGGAACCGAGCCCACCGAAACGTGACTCTCGCGACCTGAGACCCGCCGAGGCCTATCGGCTGCTCGTGAGGTAATCAGCCGGCAGAAGGTGCCGGGTCCACGGGGGGCTTCTTCGGACCCGGTGCCTCTTCTGCCGCCTGGAAGCCGCAGGTCTTGTGGGAACCGTCGCAGAACGGCTTCTCCTTTGACTGGCCGCAGCGGCACACCGCAAACGGCTTCTTCGGCACGTAGTACTCGTTGCCGTTCCAGTCGATCAACTTGACGTCCTCGCCTTCGACGAGGATCGAACCATTCTGGCGAACTTTCAGAGTAACCATTTAGCCCTTCTGCATGGCGGAGAGGAACTCCGCGTTGTTCTTGGTCTTGCCCATCTTGTCGAGCAGCAGTTCCATCGCCTCGACCGGTGACAGCGGATTCAGCACGCGGCGCAGCACGTAGATGCGCTGCAGGTCTTCCTTCGGAATCAACAACTCTTCCTTGCGGGTGCCGCTCTTCAGGATGTCGATCGCCGGGAACGTGCGCTTGTCCGACAGCTTGCGATCGAGGTGGATCTCGCTGTTGCCGGTGCCCTTGAACTCTTCAAAGATCACGTCGTCCATGCGCGAGCCGGTGTCGATCAGTGCGGTGGCGACGATGGTCAGCGAGCCGCCTTCCTCGATGTTGCGGGCGGCGCCGAAAAAGCGCTTCGGCTTCTGCAGCGCATTGCTGTCGAGACCGCCGGACAACACCTTGCCTGACGCCGGAATGACGGTGTTGTAGGCGCGTGCGAGGCGCGTGATCGAGTCGAGGAGGATCAGCACGTCCTTCTTGTGCTCGACGAGACGCTTGGCCTTTTCGATCACCATCTCGGCGACCTGCACGTGGCGCTGCGCGGGTTCATCGAACGTCGACGCAATCACTTCGCCATCCACCGACCGCTGCATGTCCGTGACTTCTTCAGGGCGCTCGTCGATCAGCAGGACGATGAGATAGACCTCAGGGTGGTTCTTGGCCACCGACTGCGCGATGGCCTGCAGCAGCATGGTCTTGCCGGTGCGCGGCGGCGCGACGATCAGCCCGCGCTGGCCCTTGCCGAGCGGTGTCATCAGGTCCATCACGCGCGCCGACAGGTTGTCGGATTCGGTCTCGAGCTTGATGCGTTCGAGCGGATACAGCGGCGTGAGGTTTTCGAAGAACAGCTTTTCGCGGGCTTGGTCGGGCGCCTCGAAGTTGACGGCCTCGACCTTGATCAGCGCGAAGTAGCGCTCCCCTTCCTTCGGCGAGCGGATCTGCCCGGAGACGGTGTCGCCGGTCTGCAGGTCGAACTTGCGTATCTGGGAGGGGGAAACGTAGATGTCGTCGGGGCCGGGCAGGTAGTTGTAGTCGGGGGCACGGAGGAAGCCGAATCCGTCCGGCAGCACTTCGAGCACGCCTTCCGAGAAGATGAAGCCGCTTTGCTCGGTCTGGGCCTTCAGGATCTGGAAGATCAATTCCTGCTTGCGCATGCCGGTGGCGCCGGCCACGTCCAGCTCCTTGGCGACCTGGGTGAGATTCTGGATGGTCATCTCTTTCAGGTCGGTGATGTTGAGGCCGGGCTTCTTGCCC
>DATMJU010000344.1:0-8492 GCA_035553795.1 Vicinamibacterales bacterium | reverse complement strand
CCGCCATCTACTCGGTGCTCGTCGAAGGCGACGACACCAACGAGCCGATCGCCGACGCCGTGCGCGGTATTCTCGACGGCCACATCGTGTTGTCGCGCGATCTGGCAGGCCGCAATCACTACCCGGCGATCGACATTCTCTCGAGCATCAGCCGAACCATGCCGCAGGTCACCGACCAGGATCATCGCCGCAAGGCCGCGCAGGTGCGCGAGTGGATGGCGACGTTGCGCGACAGTGAAGATCTGGTCAGCGTCGGCGCGTACGTGAAGGGTTCCAACCCGCGCATCGACACGGCGCTCGATCGCCGCGATGCGGTGAACGGCTTCTTGTGTCAGGCGTCTGACACGCGTGGCAGCCTGCCGGACGCGCTCGGCGCGTTGCACGCCATCTAACCCCCGGTCCTGCTGATGCGGCCTTTCCGTTTTCGCGCCGCCGCTGCGCTCGACATTCGCCGCAAGCGCGAAGACGATGCGCGTCTGCAGCTCGCGCACGCTCAAAACGCCCTGAATACCGCGCAACAGCGCGCCGTCGATGCCGAGGAGTCGACACGCGCGTCGGCGCAACGTCTGGTGGAGACGCAGCAACACGGCGTTCCTGCCTGGGAAATTGGTTGGCACCAAAGTTGGATACGTAGGCAGCGACAGGAGGCGGATGCGTGCAAGCGCACCGTTGCGGTATCGGCCACGGTGGTCGAGCGCGCTTCCGCTTCGGTCGCTGACGCGTTTCAACAGCGGCGCGCACTCGAGCGATTGAAAGATCGCGCGCTTCGCCGGCATTCCGCCGCCGTCAGCAGGCACGAACGCAACGAGATGGACTTGCTGGCGAACCTGCGGTACGTGGCGCAGGCGGCCGGCGAGGGAGGAACGCAGGGTGACGATCGATCGGACGACGCAGGCTAGCACCAACACCGCCGCGGCCACGAAGCAGCAGCAAGATCCGCTGGGCCGCGATGCCTTCATGAACCTGCTGCTCACGCAGTTGCAGCACCAGGATCCCACGCAGCCACAAGCCGACGGTGAATTCCTCGCGCAACTCGCGCAGTTCTCGGCGCTCGAGCAACTCCAGCAGATGAACAAGAAACTCGACAGCATGGCGAGCTTCTTCAACCAGGTTGAATCGGCGACGCAGAGCGTCCAGCCGGCGGAGGCGAAGTAAATGGGTTTCTCAGCAAGTCTCTCGGGCCTCAACGTCAATCAGCAGAAGCTGAACGTCATCGGCAACAACCTCGCCAACATCAACACCATCGGCTACAAGGCGAGCACCGTCCAGTTCATGGATCTCGTCAGCCAGTCGGTTGGCGGGTCGAGCCTCAACCCGATGCAGGTGGGCCTTGGCGTGACGACCGGTTCGATCTCGCCGAGCTTCAAGCAGGGCGGCATCGAGAACACCGGCGTGCCGACGAACGTCGCCATCCAGGGCAACGGCTTCTTCGTGGTTGGTGACTCGAGCAACCGCTCCTACACGCGCGCCGGAGACTTCTCGTTCGATGCCGACGGCATGCTGGTGACGTCGGACGGCCTGCCGGTGCAGGGCTACACTGCCGCGGATCCCGTGACCGGCGCGATCATCACGACCGGCCAGCCAGGGAGCATCGTGGTGCCGCCCGGTGTGCTGCGCCAGCCGACGCCGACCTCGCAGTTCGGCACGGTGACAAACCTCGATTCCGGCGCCATCGCCGGCGCGACCTTCACGGCGTCCGTGCAGGTCTATGACTCGCTCGGCACTCCGCACGTGGCGACGATCACCTACACCAACACCGCTCCGGGCGAATGGGACTACGAGATGACCGTCCCCGGCGAGGAAATCGCCGGCGGCACGGCGGGCACGCCCGAAGTGATCGCGACCGGCGACCTGACCTTCGATGGCGACGGCAAGCTCGACCTGGTGAACGGCGCGGCCGCTGCCGACGTGACGGTGAACGGTCCGACGTGGGCCAACGGCGCCACCGCCGTGGACTTCGTGTGGGACCTCGTTGATGTCAACGACGTGGCGACCATTACCGGATTCGACGGGCCGTCCGCGACATCCTCGGTGACGCAGAACGGCGCAGCCGCCGGCACCATCAACAGCATCAGCATCAACGCGACGGGCGAGATCCTGGCCACGTTTGGCACCGGCAGCAGCGTGTCGGTTGGCCAGCTCGCGATGGCCAACTTCAACAACCCGCAGGGCCTGGTGAAGCTCGGCTCCAACCGCTACGGCGAGAGCGCCTCGGCGGGTATCCCGAACGTCGGCGTCGCCGGCACCGGCGGCCGCGGCTCGCTGATTGGCAGCTCGCTCGAACAGTCGAACGTCGACATCGCGCAGGAATTCACGCAAATGATCCTCGCGCAGCGCGGCTACCAGGCCAACTCGAAGAGCATCACCGTGGCCGACGAACTGCTGGTCGACACCCTGAACCTCAAGCGATAAGGCGCTGACGTGATTTCGTTCGGACCTGAATTCGCGGCGGATCTGTCTGCGATTAATGCGGCACTGCCTACCGCGCCTCCGGGCGCGGTGGGTGGCGCCGAGTCATTCGCGGACGCGGATGCGGAGCTGTTCAACGCGATGCTCGGCCAGATGATGGGGCAGGGCGAGGCATTGCTCGACGCCGCCGTTGAGGACGGTGAGGCGAGTGTCGAGAAAGACGAAGACCTCACCGCTGTTGATCCGGCTGCGTTGATCAACCCCGTCATGATCGAAGGTGTGACACCGGTGGCGGTCGCACCTGTTGCCACCTTCGTGTGGACGATCCCCGCTGTGGCCACGACACCGGCAACGACGATCTCGATCGACGTGCCGCCTGGCAGCGCCGGCGTTGCACCGCCTGGCAGCCCCGGCGTTGCGCCGGCTGATACTCCGGCGGCGTTGCCGCCAGCAAGCGATCTCCCGGAGGCGATCGATCTGCCGCTCAGCGCGGAAGCGCCGGTGGCGCCGAGCGAAAAGGAAACGCCCAGTGCCCCTGGTCCGCGCCTGCAGGCAGGCGAGAGCCGGGCGGATACTACCCCGCCGCCCTCGGCCGCTGCGCCGGCGCCGATTGAGCGCGCAGCCGAACAGGCCACGCCGAGCCAGCAGCAACCGCGTTCGGAGTTCGCCCAGCAGATCACCGACGCGATCAGCAAGAACGATCGCCCGTCACGCTCGGCGAAGAGCGAGAAGGCGCCGGTCGAGCCGAAGATCGAAGCGGACGGCATCCGCCCCGTGCCGTTCACTGCCGTTGAACGGGCCTACGCCGGCAACGGGCAAGACGCCTCGAGATCATTCGATGCGCCGAAGGAGCAGGCGCAGCCGGCTGCTGCGGCGTCGCCGTCCAACACCGCCGCCTCGGCACCGATGCCGGCGTTTGTCGTACCCGTCGAGGGACGCTCGATGCTCAACGCGCCGGCGGTGACGACACTTGACACTGTCGACGTACCGGCAGCGATGGCCCGGGACATCGACACGCATGTGCCCGCACAGATCGTGCAGTCGATTCGCCTCCAGGCCATCAACGGCGGCGGCGAAGCGATCATCCGCTTGAATCCCGACTACCTCGGTGAGGTGGTCGTGGCCGTGAAAGTCGAGCAGGGCAGCGTGATTGCGGCGCTGCAGGCCGAGACGCCGGCGGTCCGCCAGTGGGCGGAGCGCAACGAATCGGTTCTGCGCCAGGCGCTGGCGGAACAGGGATTGCAGCTCGATCGCCTGACGGTCGCCGACAAGGGATCGGAAACCGAGACCGAGCGTGAAGGCGGTCACGAGTCGCGCGAGGACGCGCGCGAGAAAGATTCGCAACAGCAACCACGGCGTCGCCGGCCACAGTCCGACGAGGCTACGTTCGAAGTCACTGTTTAAGGCCACAGAAGGCGCAGAAAGCGCAGAGCGAAGAAGTATGAATACGACCGCAACGAATTCGTCGAACTCCAACAGCGCGATCAACGAGCTGATCGCCAAGGTGATGGACAAGTACGACACCAACAATGACAAGAAGCTCAACGCCGACGAATTCGGATCGTTCCTGAGCGGACTGCTGGAAGGATCCGGCGCGGTCAAGGCCGCATCGATCGGCACCGAGGACGAGACCGAAGTGGCGGCGACCCGGCCGGCTCCGTTCGCGCCGTCGACGACGCACTGGAACATGATGCACGGCTTCGATTTCGGAAAGTTCACCAACCCCGGCATGACGTCGATGAAGTACGAGTTCGCCCGCATTGCGGCTGATTACGATCCGAAGCAGCCCGGCGCCCTCGAACGCGTCTTCAACGATCCGCGCTTCCAGGCGGCGTTCCCGAACGCGCAGCTGGTGGGCCACGACGGCATCGACTTCGGCGGCCAGTTGAGCGACGGCGCCGGCCGCGGCGTGCCCGTGTTCCGCGTTGACGTCGGCGAAACGTTCGAGACGAATCGCAGCGGCAATGCCTGGCAGTGGCTGGATCTCGTCAACGGCTGAGGCCCCTGAACATCTAGTGTCAGGCCACCGTCATGGTGGCCGGTAGTTCGACTCCCCCCGCGAAAAACCCTTCGATATCCGCCAGTTTGCCAGCCCTACCGGGCTGGCACCCACCTTGCTCAATCGGCTGCCGTGAGCGAAACCACAGCAGCAATCCCCGCACCGAAACGCAGCAAGAAGAGCCTCATGATCATCGGCGCGTCCGCCGTGGTCGCCCTCGCCGCCATTGGCGGCGGCGCCTTCTGGTGGTCACAGACCGCCCAGGCGCAAACCGAAACCACCGCCGATGGCCACGCAGCCGCCGCGGATGACGGCCACGAGCGCGGCATCGTGTCGTTCGAGCCGTTTGTCGTGAACCTCGCCGACACCACTGCCTCACGATTCCTGCGCGTCAAGGTGCAGCTCGTCGTCGAAGACATGGAGGTCGCGGAAGGCATCGAGAAGTCGGCCGTCAAGACGTCGCGCGCCCGCTCCGCGATCCTCGAGCTGCTGACCACGCAGACCAGCGACGTGCTCGTCACGCAGCCCGGCAAGGCCGAACTGCGCAAGGCCATCACGGAGAGCCTCGGCAAGAGCCTCGGCACCGAGGTGATCGACGTGCTGTTCTCCGACTTCGTCGTCCAGTTCTAGCGTCATGTCCCTGCCCGCTGAAAAACCGCAAGCGCCGCCCGTGGCCGACGCCTCGATGGCGCTGCTCGCGCCGATGCACGACATCGAGTGCGCCGTCGACTTCATCATCGGCACGGGCCGGCTGAAAGTGCGTGACTGCCTGCGCCTCGAGCGCCAGAGCATCGTCGCCCTCGAGCAGTCGGGTGGCGCCGATCTCGAGCTGCGCGTGCACGGCGTGCCCCTGGCCGTCGGCGAAGTCGTGATCATGGATGACGTCACCGCGCTGCGGCTGACGCGCATCACCACACCGGCGGGGATGGACCTGTAATGGTCGATCCCGCCCCGATTACCGGGTCGGCCATGATGGCCGTCCTGATCACCCTGGCGCTGATGGCGGCGGCAGCGTGGTTTCTCCGGCAGACCGCGGCCGCGCGCCGTGGCGCCAAGTCGATCGCCATCGAGACGGCCGTGCCCCTGGGCGAGCGGCGCTCGCTCGTCGTGGTCACCGTTGAAGGCCGCCGCCTGTTGCTTGGTCTCACGTCGACGCAAGTCTCGCTCGTGACCGAGCTGGCGGCCGCACCGCCCAAGTCTTTCGAAAGCGTTCTCGATGAATCAACTCGATCTGACCGTTAACGGCGTCGGCGCGGTCTCGGCGCCGCTCCAGGTCGTGTTGTTCCTGACGCTGCTGACGTTCATTCCGGCAGCGCTCGTCATCATGACGTCGTTCACGCGCATCGCCATCGTGTTCCACTTCCTGCGCCAGGCCCTTGGCACGCAGGAAGTGCCGTCGAACCAGATGCTCGTTGGCCTGACGCTGTTCCTCACGATCTTCATCATGGCGCCCGTGGGCGAGCGGATTCACGAGCTCGCGGTGGCGCCGGCGGTGGCGGGGAAGATCACCGTGACCGAAGCGCTCGAGCGCGGCGCTCCGCCGCTGCGCACCTTCATGCTGAAGCAGACGCGTGAAAGCGACCTCGCGCTGTTCGTCGAACTGGGCCGCCTGCCACGCCCGAGCAGTCCGGACGATCTGCCGATGCGCGTGGTCATCCCGGCGTTCGCGATTTCGGAGCTGAAGACCGGCTTTCAGATGGGCTTCTTCCTGTTCGTGCCGTTCCTGCTGATCGATCTCATCGTCTCGACGACGTTGTTGTCGATGGGCATGCTGCAGTTGCCGCCGGCGATGATCTCACTGCCGTTCAAGATCCTGCTGTTCGTGATGATTGACGGCTGGAACCTGTTAATCGCGTCGCTGGTCAGGAGCTTCCTCTAATGTCAGAAGCGCTCGTCGTCGGCATTGTCCGCCAGGCCATCGAGACCGCGGTCATCGTCACGCTGCCGATGCTGCTCGCCGGCCTCATTGCCGGCGTGCTGGTCAGCATCTTCCAGACCGTTACGTCGATCCAGGACAACGTGCTCGCGTTCATCCCGCGGGCGATGGCGATCTTCATCGTGTTCGCGGTCACGTTCCCGTGGATGCTGCGCATCGTCACCGGATTCTCCGCGGCCCTGATTCGGCGGCTACCCGAGTTGGTCAGGTAGATGGATCTCAGCGTCCTGGTTCGCCTCGGGCTGGTACTGGCCCGCCCCGCGACGCTGATCATGGCAGCGCCGGTCTTTGGCGGCGCCTTCGCCCCCAACCAGGTGCGTGTCGGACTGGCGCTGACGCTGGCGATCATCCTCCTTCCCGTCGTGCCCGTTCCGTCCGTGGTGACGCTGACCGGCCTGGTCGTGATCCTCGCGCGCGAGATTGCCATCGGGTTGGCGATGGCGATGTCGCTGCGAGCGCTGCTGGCCGGCGCGGAGCTTGGCGGCAGCATCACGGGCAGCCAGTTGATGTTGTCGTATGGCTCGACGATCGATCCGCAGGGCGGCGTGCGCAGCACCGTGCTCGCCTCGCTCTACGGCAACCTCGCGCTGCTGACGTTCTTCGCCATCAACGGACACCATGCGCTGCTTCGGGGCCTGACCGGTTCGTACGAGGCGTTGCCGATCGGCGGCGGCGGGGTGGACGACTCACTGGTCCGCGGCGTGATGCAGATGCTGGGCGTCGTGTTCGTGTTCGGCCTGCGGCTCGCCGCCCCAATCATTGTCGTCATGCTGGTCGTCGAATTTGGCACCGCGCTCATCGCGCGCGCTGCCCCGGCGATCAACCTCCAGGTAATCGGCACACCGGTGCGCATCATCGTGGGTCTGCTGGTCGTGGCCGCGGTCGTCGGCCTCGTGCCCGGACTGAGCGCGCAGTTCGTCAGGGTGGCGACCGAAGCAGCGCTCCAACTCGCCCGGGCGTTCCGGTAGGTGAGCGATGTCTGAGTCCACCGGCGAAAAAACAGAAAAACCCTCCGCGAAAAAATACAAGGACGCTCGCGAGAAGGGGCAGGTGGCGCGCAGCCAGGACGTGCTGGCCGCTGCCGGACTGCTGTTTGTGACCGCCGCATTGGCGAGAACCACCGAGGGCACGCTCGGCCGCATTTCCACCCGAATGTCTGACGGCCTGTCGCACTTCGCCGACGGCGCCCGCGCCACGATCACGACCGGCGATCTCACCTCGCTCGTGATGCGCGACCTTGGCGTCTTCGGCCTCGCGGTGGCGCCAGTGCTGGCCACTGCGGCGCTGGTCGCTGTTGCGGGCAACCTCGCCCAGACGGGCTGGGTGTTCGCTCCGCAGAAGCTGACCATCGATTTCACGCGCTTGAGTCCGGCGAATGGATTGCAGCGGCTCAAACCTTCGCAGTCCGGCCTCGACCTGATCAAGACGCTGATTGCGGCGACCGTCATTGGCGTGCTCGGCTACGGCATCGGCCGCGAGGTGCTGATCGACAGCCCGCGCTACGCCTGGATGGCGCCCGAGCAGGCGGCAATCGAGGGCGGTCGACGCCTGGTCGGGATGCTCTACCAGATTGGCTTCGCGCTGCTGGCAATTGCCGGCGCCGACTACGGCCTGCAGAAGTGGCGGCACATCCAGGGCTTGAAGATGACCAAGCAGGAAGTGCGCGACGAAGGGAAGTCGAGCGAAGGCAATCCCGAGATCAAGGGCCGCGTCCGCCAGATCCAGCGCGAGATGGCGAAGAAGCGGATGCTCGGCAACGTCAAGAACGCCACCGTCGTCATCACCAACCCGACCCACTTCGCGGTCGCGATCGAGTACCGCCGCTCAACGATGAGCGCGCCGGTGGTCGTCGCGAAAGGGAAGGACCTGCTGGCGCAGCGCATCAAGCAACTCGCGCGCGAGAAGGGCGTGCCGATGGTCGAGAACGTGCCGCTGGCGCAGGCGCTCTATCGCGAGGCCGATGTCGGCCAGTCCATTCCCGCAGATCTCTTCGGTGCCGTTGCCGAAGTGCTCGCGTATCTCGTTCGCCTGAAACAGGTGACTTTGTAAAACGCCATGAGTACAGCCACCGCTCTTCCACTCCCGCGGCCGTCGAAGTCGGCCATGGTCATTCCGGCCGCCGTGCTGTCGATCGTCGTGCTGATGATC
>DATMJU010000343.1:0-4004 GCA_035553795.1 Vicinamibacterales bacterium | reverse complement strand
GCCGGCGCACGCGTTCCTGCAGGCCGGATTGTGGGACGAAGCGGCGCTGAGCGACCAGGCGTCATGGGACGCCTCCGTCGCATGGGCGAAGCGCCGGGGCCTGCCGATCACCAGTCGAGATTTTCACAGCCTTACGTGGCTGCAATACGAGTGGACGCAGCAAGGGAGGTTTTCGAAGACGAAAGAAGCCATCGCCCTTGTGAATGCCGCGATGAAGTCGGGCGCCGGCACCTCACAACCGCAAGCGCGAAGCCCCTTGCATGCCGGCGGGCACGGCTATGGCGAAGGCAGCGAGATCGGCCGGGGTAGCACGGAGGCAAACCTGCGGAACGATCGCGGGTCGATGCGTGCACGCTACGTCATCGAAGGCGAGCGTTGGGAGGAGATGAGGGGACAGACCTCCTTCGACAACATCGAGGAGCTCTTCGCCCTCGGTCTCAGCGCCGTCAACCTCGGCGACGCCGCGCGAATGCGAACGGTCATCGGCGAGTTCCGCAAGGCGGCGGCGCCATCTCAGGCGGCCGGGCTGCGCGAACAGGCGGAGGTGATGCTGCGCCAGCTCGAAGCCCTCGATCTGTTCGCGCAAGGCCGTCATGCCGACGCCTTTGCCGTGCTCGATCGCGCGGTCGCGTTGCAGGGCAGAATGCCGCGACCCATCGGGCGGCCGATGCCGGTCAAAGACGTGAATGAGATCTACGGCGAACTGGAACTGCAGCTTGGCCGGGCCCGGCAGGCGGCGGTATGGTTCGAGCGGGCACTGTCGCGGACGCCCGGTCGCAGCCGTCCGCTACTGGGATTGGCGCGCGCGTACCGCAATGCCGGTGACGCGGCCAACGCCCGGTCCGCCTACAAACGGTTCCTCACCAACTACCGATTGGCCGATGCCGGCCTTCCTGAAGTCGCGGAAGCCCGCGATGCGCTGAGGTGATCAGACCTCATCGATCCGTACTTGCCGCATGTAGTAGCCGGTCTTGAGGCGCCGTTGCGGCACAGACTGGTCGGCGACTTCCAGCTGAATGTCGTAGATGCCCGGCGCGGTCGGCTTCCAGCGGTATTCCCACAGCGACCACATTACGTGCGACTTCGGAGCCGGACAGACCGAGAATGGTGTGAACGTCTGATCCTGCCCGATGCGGATTTGCAGACGCTCCACTGGAGTTGTGCCACCCCACACGATGCCAACGATGCGGTACTCGAGACCGTTCAGGCCTCGGCGCTTCTCGACGCGCACCGGAGTAGCGGCCGTCTGGATGTCAGCAGGCGTGTAGTCTCGCGCGAACTTGTGCGGCTCGGTCTGGTGCGTGCGGTTGGCAAACTCCACCATCTGCGTTGTCGCCGGTTCATCGGGCCCGACCAGCCGAATTTCGTTGACCCACTTGATCCATGTGCAGCCATACCAGCCCGGCACGACGAGGCGGACCGGCTTGCCGTGATCTTCCGGGACTTCAACGCCGTTCATCCGGATGGCGAGGTAGGCCCCCAGCTTGTCGAGCGTGGCGAGCGGGAAGACCCAGCTCGCCCCGACGATCGAACGCTGTGACACCTGGCCGACGTGGTCGTAGCCGCTGACCAGCACGCCGGTCGCTTCCTTCGACGGCTTCAGGCGAGCCACAACCTCGGCCAGTGGAATGCCCTCCCATTCCGCGACGCTCATCAAGCCGAAGTTCGACGGATTCGCGTTGCCCGAGCACTCGAATAGCTGCGGCCCCATCTTCTTCGACAGCTTGGTGAGGTCATCGAGCCTGAGGACAGATGGGGCGGCCAGCAGACCGCTGGCATCGAGTGTCCACGGCCCCTGGTGGTTCCTGGCTGCGGCCGGCATCTCCGTGCGGATGTAGGCGAGCTCGTTCGGAGTAATGAGCGCGTTCGGCTCGAGTCTCGAAAGGTCGGTGACCATTCGAGCATCGAGGCCAGGGCCGCCGTACTTTACGCCGAACTCCTGCGGTTGAGGCTTGCCCCGGAACAGCGGCAGCGTGCCGAGCAATTCTCCAGCAGGCCCAGCGGCGCACGGTACGTCCATCGCCAGGCGGGCCAGGACTTCGCCAGGCTCCACCAGTGTCGCGGCGCCGGCGGCGGCCAGGGTGCTCAGAATCTCTCGGCGGGTAGGCTTCATGGCCGACATTATACTGAGGGTTCCAATGGTTATAAGGGTTACAAGGGTTACAAGGGTTACAAGGGTTGTAAAGGTCGCGGTGCCGGTGCTGATGCTGCTGCTGGCTACCGCCATGGCCGCGCAGCAGCCGACGTTTCGCGCCGGAGTGACGCTGGTCACGACCGACGTGATTGCGCGCAACGAGCGGGGAATGTTCGTCGCCGATTTGACCCGCGACAACTTTACCGTCCTCGAAGACGGCCAGCCGCAGCGGCTCGAATCCTTTTCGTTGATCCAGGGAGGCCGGACGTTCACGTTGCTGTCATCCCCGGCTCCAGTACAGGAGGGGCTCGTGCTGCCGGCGGCGAGAAATCGTCCGCCGGATAGCACCGGCCGGGTGCTGTTGATTCTTGTGGATGATCTGCATTTCGAGCCCGAATTGACACCGCATGTGCGCCGGCTGATACAGACGATCGTTGACACGCTGCTGCACGAGGGTGATCTCGCGGCCGTGGTGTCGACCGGTCCGTCATTCATCGAGGTCGGCCCAACCTACGATCGCAAGGCGATTGCGGAGGCCGCGAACAAGATCCGCGGCTCCGGATACGTCCCGTCAGAAATCTTCAAGATGATGGAGAACTCACAAGGACCGGGGGACATCCGCAATCGGGCCCAGCTGGCTTTTTACACCGCGTACAACATCCTTGCTCAGCTCGAGAGTGTGGCCAACCGTCGGAAGGCGGTGCTGTACATCAGTACGGGGTACGATTTCGATCCGTTCGCGGACGGCCGCGCGAGCAAGGATCGGGTGATGGGCGGGCGCTGGGGAGAGCCGGTGGGAGAGTTGATCGACGAAGACAATCCATATTTTTCGAAAGGCCGCGTGTCCGCTGATATCGACCTGTTCAGGTTGACACGCGAGTTGACGCTTTCGGCCAATCGAGCGAACGCGTCGATCTACACGATTGATCCCCGCGGCCTCGCCGGCGTCATCGACGCCGGGCAGTATGTCGATCAGAGCGAGTGGCGCACCTATCTGCAGAAGACCATCGGCAGCCTGCGGTATCTTGCCGAGGAGACCGGAGGTTTTCCCATCGTTGACACCAACGATTTTGCCGGGGCGCTCAAGCGCGTCGACGCCGAAACCAGCGACTACTATGTGCTTGGCTACTACTCTACGAATCCGGATCCGGCGAAGCGCACCCGCCGTATTGAAGTCAGAGTCGACCGTCCTGGCATTTCGATCAACCATCGGCGGGCGTATTCGCTCAAGACTGCAGGCACGCCGCCTGCTCCTCCCGGCATCAAGAGAAAGTGACCGCGGACAGCACCGGCCGGCGGTTACCGCAGCAGCGCTTCCCGCCAGGCGGACGCGAGGGCGCGGTGCGCGCCATTCGCGGCGACGTAGCGCGCCGCCTCGATCAGAAACCTGTCGCGCGCTGACGAGTCCCCGTTCACGATCTGAGCGTAGACCGCGTGAACCAATAGCCATCTTGCGTCGAGGTCGCCGGGGTTACCCGCGAGGAGGTCGTCAAGCACCGTCACCGCTTCGGCCTCACGGCCCACGGCTATACGTGTCGCCGCAAATGTCATCAACTCCGCGCGGTCCCTGCTGGAAGGACGTACCGGCATGACCGCCGCCGCCCGGGGAAAGTCCTTGATCCGCAGATACGACTCGGCGATGACGCCATCAACGAGCGCCGGCGCGAATCCTGCCGCGCGAGCTGCCTGCCAGCCAGCAATGGCTTCCTGATCGCGCCCGGACAGGGCGCGCGACGCTGCCAACAAGAACTGGACCGGCGCTGGTGGGGTTTCAAGCGTAATCGCCCGCTGGAATTCGAACGCCGCCGCCGGGTTGGCCAGCGCCAGCAACGCCATCCCGGTCAGCGACGCCCGCACCCCCTCTTCGAAG
>DATMJU010000342.1:0-4978 GCA_035553795.1 Vicinamibacterales bacterium | reverse complement strand
CTGCTCATCCGCTTGATCTGCGCGAGCGAGTTGTCGATCTTGATCTGCAGGAAGGCCTTGCCGATCTCCGCCGATGACCGGGCGGGATCGCCGCTTACGCCGTTACCGGGATAGTCGTTGCCGGTCAGGCGATCCTTGCGCACGTGCTTAGGAGCCACGAACAACAGCTCGGACGTGTCGAGCAGGTTGGCGTGTCCGCCGATCTGATCCGCCGGGATCTTCATGTTGGCGGTGATCCACTGGTTCTGGTCAGCGTGCGACTTGGTGTAGTAGTCGTCGATCCAGTATGCGGTCGCCTCGCCCTTCCACAGCTCGTTGAGCTGCGTCGCTGCGGCGCGCATGCCATTGCGGTTGCCGCCTGACTCGCCAAGGAAGTAGACCTTCTTGATGCCGAACGACTTCAAGCTGCGGCCGGCGAGCACCAGCAACTCGGTAAAGCGTTCCTCGGGCAGGGTAATCGTTCCGGGATAGCGCATGTGGCCGGTCGGAGGATCCCATCCGCCCTCGGGCACGTAGGTCACGATCGGCGCGACCAGCGTCTTGCCCATCGCGCGCGCGATCTTGTCGGCGGCGTACTCCATGACGAACTTGTGCTCGCCATCGGCCATGTGCGGCCCCTTCTGCTCGGTCCCCGCGGTGCCGATGATGACGCTCGTAGTGCCGGCGGCGACCAGGTCGCGCACTTCGGCCCACGTGAGTTCCTCGATGAACACCGTGTCTGGCGGTTTCCCGCCGGGACCCGTCGCGGGCGCATCAGCGGGGCGCTGCGCAGATACTGCGATCGCCACCGCCGCGCAGAGACAAATCGTTGCAAAAAGTACGCGTTTCTTCATGCGCGGCATCATAGTCGGAAGTTGTGCCTGACACCAATTTCCGATCGCAATCGGAAATTGGTGTCAGGCACCGGATCCGATCGCCGAAATCGGAAATTGGTGTCAGGCACCAGATCCGATCGGCGACGGCGGAGCCGGGCAGTGAGCGGCATTGAGCGAGGCACCGGTCTACAATTGCTGGCAATGGTTCGCGCTGCTCTGCTGCTTACGGTCCTGTTGGGCGCCGCGTGCGCCTCGTCTTCCAAACCTGCTCCGGCGCAGCAGCCGCCACCGGCGGCCGACGTCCGGACTCCGGGCACACCAAGGCCGGCGCGGCTCGCGTGGCTCGACATGTTCGCGCGCGGATACTTCCCAGGACGCAGCGGACAGGTGTTCGTCGTGCCGAAGGAAGGCTGGTTCGTCACCACGCCGGATCCGCTCTACAAGTTCATGCACGGCTCGCCGTGGCGCTACGACACGCACATCCCGGTGTTGTTTTACGGCGCGCCGTTCGTCAGGGCCTCGACGCAGGGTCACGCAGAGCAACAGGACGTCGCGCCGACCGTCGGCGCGCTGATTGGCGCACCGTCGATTCCCACGTACACCGGCCGCGTGCTGACCGACGCCATCGCCGGCTCCGCAAAGCCGCGCATCGTGACCGTGTTCGTGCTTGATTCGATGCGCTCCGACTACTTCGACAAGTACGCGTCGGTGATGCCGACGCTGTCGCGCATGAAGAAGGAAGGCGCGTGGTTCTCCGACGGACAGACGCAAGTGCTGCCGACCGTGACCGGCGTGGGTCACGCCAACATCGGCACCGGCAGCGATCCTCGCTTCCACGGCATCGTCGTCAACAACCTGTTCAATCGCAGCACCGGCAAACCGCAGGAAGCCTACGACCAGCTCGATACCCGCGAGTTGATGGCGCTGACGCTCGCAGATACGTGGAATCTCGCGACCGACGGCAAGGCGGTGATCATTGGCCACGGCGGCGCGATTCGCGCGACCGCGGGACTGGTCGGGCGCGGAGCGTGCCTGATTGGCGGCAAGAGGATTCTCGCGGCCAGCTACGGCGGAGCCGACGGCGGCTGGGAAACCAATCCCGCCTGCTACACCATGCCCGAGGTCCTGAAGGGATTCTCAGGACGGAAGGTGTGGGAAGCCGCGGGTGGCACGTGGATGGGTCACGACATCGCAAGCGCGCAGAAGTTTCGCGCGTCGAGCCTGTTCCAGAAATACGAGGCCGAAGCGTTGCTGGCGGTCGTCGACAGCACCACGGCTGGAGCCGATGACATCGCGGATCTCATCTTCGTGAACATGAAGGGGCCGGACTACACGTCGCACGCGCACGGGCCGGACTCCCCCGAGATGCCCGTGACACTCGCCGAACTCGATCGGCAGATCGCGGCGTACCTCGCGCTGATGGACAAGAAGGCGGGACCGGGCCGACACGTCACCGCCATCACCGCCGATCACGGCCAGCCAGGCGTGCCACCGGCCGGCGGCCGCGTCTACCTCGAAGACGTCATCGCGCAGTTGAACAAGCGCTTCGCGGCGGCGGTGCCGTTCATCAACTACTACAACGACGCGGCGAACAATCAACTGCACCTCGACACCGCGAAGCTGCAGGCCGCCGGCATTTCACTCAGCGACGTCGCCGCCTTCCTCGAAGGCCTCGAGGCATTCGAGGCGGCGTACACCGAAGACGAAGTCCGGGCGGCGCAAGCACGTCTGCGCAAATGATGCGGATACTGCTCCTCGCAGTCGCCACGGTGGCGGGACTGCAGCCGCCCCCCTCGATCGCGGTGCCTGACACCACTGCGTACGTCCTGCTTGACGGCCGCTGCGACGGCGACGAGTGGCGACTCGCCTCTCGCACCCCATTGCGCGACGGCGTGGAGTTGCTGCTTCAGCAAAACGCCACCCACGTCTTCCTGTGCGCCACGCTGCCGCCGGAAAGCTACGGGACGATGGACCTGTATGTCGGATCGCTGGCGTCACCACAGCCGGTCAACCTGCACGCGTCCGCGCAGGTCGGCGAGCGCCAGAGAACCGCGACCGGTTGGCCCGAGTGGGTGTTCGGCAATCAACGCGGCTGGTATTCGCCGCCAGTCGCGCTGTCGCGCGCCGCGGTCACCGACGGGCGCGCCCAGCTTTCGTTTGGCATCGTGCCGGCCCGGGAAGTCGTGATCGAGAAGGCCAAGTTCGGCAACGGGCCGTGGCGCATGATGCTGGAACTGCGCGCGCTCAATGCCGACAAACACGGCACGCTGCAGTTCCCCGCGTCGGCGACGTCGAACGACCCGGCCAACTGGGCGATCGTCAGCGTCAGCCCGTAGCGCCACGGAGTCAATCGTGATCGGGATCGCCCTCGCATTCGCGACGCTACTCGCGCAACAGCCCACGCCAGCAGCGCCGGCCCCGGCAGGGGCGGTCGTGATCTCGATCGAGTCAAAGGCGCTTGGCGAGCGCCGCGATATCTGGGTTGATGCGCCGGCCGGCTGCGCCGCACCCGCGGCGTGCGACACGCTGTATGTGCTGGATGCACACGCATTATTTCCGGTCGCCACGGCGTACGCGTCAGTGATGCACTCCATGGGCCGCCTGCGGCCGATCATCGTCGTCGGCATCCCAAGCCTCTCGATGGACGATCGCATCCGGAATTTCACCGCGAGCGCGAGCGACGCGGATCGCAAGCGCTACCCCAACGCCGGCGGAGCGAGCCGGTTCGCGGCCTTCCTGCAGCAGGAAGCCGTCCCAGCGATCGCCGCGCGATTCTCGCCTGGCCCCAGGCGTGTTCTCGCCGGGCACTCGCTGGCAGGCTTGTTCGCGGTCGATGCGCTGGTAGGCGGCGGATTCGATGGCGTGATTGCGATTAGCCCGACACTCGGGTGGCACGATGGCGCCGTCGTGACACGTGTCGACCGATGGCTGAGAAACGCCTCAACGCCACGCCAGATGCACGTCTCGGTCTCTGACGGCGACACCGAGATCTACCGAAAGTACTTCGAGCGAATGGAAAGCCTTGCCTCGCTGGCGGCCGCCGGATGGCTCCAGGCCTCGTTCGTGAAGCGCGCCGGCGAAGATCACGTCACGACCTTCGCGCCGGCGCTGCAACAGGCGATGCTGTCGTTCTTCTCCCGCTAGTCGGTCAGCGCGCTCCGGCCGGCAGGTTCTGCCAGAAGTAGCGCGCGATCAGCTTGTAGACGTGCGGTGTCGTGCCGGCGCCCTCGGAGATGCTGTGCGACCGGTTCGGATAGATCATCGAATCGAACGGCTTGCCCAGCTCAATCAACCGGTTGATCAATCTCTCGGTGCCCTGGGAGTGCACGTTGTCGTCGCCCGATCCGTGCACCAACAGCAGCTTCCCCTGCAGCCCTTCCGCAAAGTTGATCGCCGAGCCGATCTTGTAGCCGGCCTCGTTCTCCTGCGGCACGCCCATGTAGCGTTCCTGGTAGATCGTGTCGTACAGCTTCTGGTCAGGCACCGGAGCGACCGACACGCCGACCTTGTAGACGTCCGGGAAGCGGAACATCGCGTTGAGCGTGTTGGTACCGCCACCGCTCCAGCCCCACACGCCGACGCGATCCTTGTCGAGGAAGGCATGCTTCGCGATCAGCGCGCGCACCGCCGCCGCCTGCTCCTTCGATGACAGATCACCGACGGTGCCGTAGATGATCTTCCGCCACGCCGTGCCACGCGGCGCCGGAGTGCCGCGATTGTCGATGCTGATGATGATGTAGCCGGCCTCGGCCAGCGCGCGATGGAACAGCAACTGCGAGCCGCCCCACGAATCATTGACGGTCTGCCCGGCCGGCTCGCCGTAAACGTGCGTGATGAACGGGTACTTCCTGGTGGCGTCGAAGTGCGACGGCTTGAGAATGTAGCCGTCCAGCTGCACGCCCTCGCCGATGTCGATGCGGAAGAACTCGGCCGGCGGATTGAGCAACGGCTTCACCTTCGCCATCACCGCGGATGGATCCGTCAGCGCGCGCACCGGCTTATGGCTCGGCAACTCGATCACCTGCGTCAACGCCGGGCGTTCGAACTGCGAGTAGGTGTGGAACGCGAGCTTGCCGTTGGGCGACACGTCGTAGCGGTGCGTGCCGGGCTGGCTTGCCGGCGTCACGCGAGCGGGCGCGGCGCCGCCGTCCATGCGCGTGCGA
>DATMJU010000341.1:0-7458 GCA_035553795.1 Vicinamibacterales bacterium | reverse complement strand
CAGTCGAACTCGTTCCTGGTCCCGACCTCGGCGGAGCGCAACGGCGACTTCTCCCAGACGACGCGCAACGGGCAAATGCAGGTGATTGTCGATCCCCTGACGCGGCAGCCGTTCCCCGGCAACATCATTCCGCAGAATCGCATCAGCCCGGTGGGGCAGAAGCTGATCAACTACATGCCCAAGCCGACCACCGAGGTCGACAACGGCTCGCCCAACTTCAGCATGACCGACCTCCTGCCGAACTCGGCGTACCAGTTCACCACCAAGGTCGATCACAACTTCAACGACAGCATCGCGATGAGCGGCTTCGTGCTGCGCCAGGTCACGCACGAGGCGAACTCGAACTACAACCCCGAGAACAAGTTCGTTGGCGCCAGCTATCAGCTGGATCGCACCATCAACACCTACGTGCTGAACAACACCTACGTGCTGAACAGCTCGACGGTGTTGACGCTGCGTGCCGGCTATAACAAGTTCAACGACAACTACAACCTGCCGTACGACTTTGATGCGGCGGCGTTGTGGAACAACCCGGCGTACACCGGCGCGCTGTCGGACACGAACCGCTTCCCGTCGCTGACCATCACTGGTTACAAGGGCACCGGCTTCACGTCTCGCCAGGCGAACGGTTACTACCAGTACGGCGGCAACGGCACGCTGAGCAGGCTGGCCGGCTCCCACAACCTCAAGGTCGGCGGCGATTACCGCATCATCGGCGTCAAGTCGTTGAACTACGGCACGTCGACGGGGACGTTCACGTTCAGCGGTCTCTACAGCAATAACCCGGTGGCGGACCTCCTGCTCGGCTATCCGCAGTCAGGCAACGTGCCGCTCAACACGGAAGTTGACGGCTACGTGAACTACGCGTCGATCTATGCGCAGGACGACTGGCGCATCAACGACAACTTCACCGTCAACTACGGTTGTGCGCGTTGAAAGCGAGACGGGCCTGAAGGAACGCAACAACTTCGCGACCGTGGGCTTCGACTACAACGCCGTCAGCCCGCTGAACGATCGCGCCAACGTGATCGATCCGGTCACCGGCCAGCGCCGCCAGATCATGGGCGGCCTGATGTACGCCGGCGTTAACGGCGCGCCGGAGGTGCAGGGTGATCAGCCGAAGTTCAAGGCGGCGCCCCGCATCGGCATGGTCTACAGCTTCAACCCGAAGACCGTGCTGCGCGGCGGCTGGGGCCTCTACTACGCGCCGTGGAACTATGCCGCGGCCGGCACTGATGGCTGGGGCCAGATCGGGTACTCGGCGACGCAGCAGCTGGTAAATCCCGGCAACACCGCGTCACCGCCGACCACCACGATCGACAACCCGTTCCCGAACGGCATCGTCCGTCCGACCGGCAACTCGCTCGGCCTGCTGACCGGCACGGGCGGTGAAATCCGCTTCGTCGACCAGACCAAGGGCGCCCCGCGCGTGCAGCAATACTCGTTCGACCTGCAGCGCGAACTGCCGCACGCGATCAGCGTGTCGGTGGGCTACACCGGCCTGACCGGCTCGAATCTGAGCTGGGGCGGTTCGGGCAACGCGCTGATCAACATCAACCAGCTCGACCCGAAGTACCAGGCCATGGGCCCGGGTTACACGCTCGAGCTGGTGCCGAACCCGTTCTTCGGCGTCGAGGGCGCGGGCCAGTTTGCGACGCGCGCGACGATCGAGCGTGGTCAGCTGCTGCGTCCGTATCCGCAGTTCGGCAACATCCAGATGCTGCAGTCGACCGGTGCGCGGTCGCAGTATCACGCAGGCATCATCCAGTTCCGCAAGCGCGTCAGCGGCTGGTGGGGCGGCAACTTCAGCTACACGCTGAGCCGGTTGAAGGACAACCAGTTCGGCGAAGGCAACTACTACTCGAGCGCGCCTGGCCTGCAGAACAACTACACCGTGATTCCGGGTTCGCCGTACTTCAACCCGGATCAGGAATACGGACGTTCGCTGCTCGACTCGCCGCACAAGGTCGTGCTGTCGCCGATCCTGCAGTTGTCGTTTGCCAAGAACGCCACGGGCTTCCTTGACGCGATCGCCAACGGCTGGCAGGTGACCCCGGTGGTGACCTTCCAGAGCGGCTTCCCGATGGGCGTCAGCCAGAACCTGACGGGCACGGCGTATCTGCTGGGCGGCACGCCGCGTCCGAACATCGTCCCCGGCGTGGACTTTCTCGTCGACGGCGACATCACGGATCGCATCCGCCAGAACACCACGGACAACCGTTACCTGAACCCGGCGGCGTTCTCGACGTCGGCGGCGAACCAGTTCGGCAACGCGCCCCGCACGCTCCCGGGCGTCTACTCACCGTGGCGCAACAACATGGACCTCTCGGTGTCGAAGTCGTTCAACACCTGGAAGAGCACCACGCTGAATGCGCGCATGGAAGTGCTGAACCTGCTGAACCTCGTGCAGTGGGCGGCACCGGCAAGCTCGGCGTTCGGCAACGCGTCGTTCGGACAGATCACGAACCAGGCGAACAACATGCGCCTGATTCAGTTCACGGCGAGGCTGCAGTTCTAAAGGCGCCTCTCCGTCCTCATACCGGATAGCGCTTTCCTCCGCGCACGTGGGGCCGCATACCCCACGTGCGCGTTCTCTTTTGAGCCGTCCAGCTATCGTCCCCAGCTTGCCTTGACCAGCGCGGCGCGGCCTGGCGGCCTGAGGGCTGGTGAGGCGGGTAATATTCAGGAGATGTCCACGCTCGAGGAGCAGATCGACCAGCTGTACCAGTTGCCGCTCGATGAGTTCACGCCGGCACGCAATGCACTGGCGAAGGAGAGCGGCGACGCCTCGGTCAAGAAGCTCGAGAAGCCGGTGCTGTCAGCCTGGGCGGTCAATCAACTGTATTGGCACGAGCGCAAGCTGTATGACGAGGTCATCAAGACCTCCGGCCAGTTGCGAACCGCGCATCAGCAGATGCTGGCCGGCAAGGCGGCCGATGTAAAGGCGGCCGAGGTGTTTCATGCCGAGTCGATGCGCAAGGCCAAGGCGGCGATTCGTACGTTCATCGAGAGAGCAGGGAACACGGCGTCCGACGCCATGATGACGCCGATCACCGAGATGCTCGATGCCTTACCGACGACGGATACGCCGGGGCGGTTCACGAAGCCGTTTCGCCGCACGGGTTTCGAGGCGCTGCACGGCGTGACGATTGCGGCACGGCCGGTCGATCGCGGCGTGCCGAAGGCGGCGCCTGCAAAGACCGGGAAAGACTCGAGTGCAGAGGAGGCCGAGGAGGCTCGTCGCCAGCGCGAAGAGATCCTCATGGCCAAGGAGCGGCTGCGTTTTGCCGATGCGGCGCAGCGAGAGGCGGAAGCCGCCCTCGAGCGGGCCGAACGCGCCCTCGAACGCGCGGAACGCACGCGCGAGCGCGTCGAGAAAGAGCTGGAAGAAGCCGCGGCCGCCGAGAAGGCAGCCGCGAAGGAAGTATCAGCGAGTCAGGCGGCCCTTCAGAAGGCGAGGGCCGAGCGCGAAAAGCTCGCGAAAAAAATCAGCGCTTAAGACCAGCCAGCGTAGCCTTGCGCATCTTCGCCACCATCGTGAATCGCGGATCGACGACGTTGGCGACTTCATATTCGAGCGCCTGTCCCATCAGGATCGACGCGCCGCGTTCGCTCAATCCGTAGTCCTGCATCAACCAGCGGTGCATCTCGCTCGTGGCCTGCTGCAGCGCCTCGATCAGCGAGCGCTCGCTGCCGAGCACCATCACGTGCGTCTCGTTCTCCAGGCGTGGCCACTGGATCGGCGACTTCTTGACGAGCTGCACCGTGAACTCGACGTCCATCGAGGTCTCGATGCCAGTGCCCACGACTTCGCCCTCTCCCTGTAACGCATGACCGTCACCAATGAACAGCAGCGCGCCAGGCTCGTTGACGGGCAGCATCACCTTTGCACCCCGGTTCAGCCCGGCGTAATCCATGTTGCCGCCGAAGGCGCCAGGAGTAGTGGTGGCGATGGCTTCCTTCCTGGCCGGCGCCACGCCGACGCAGCCGAGCATCGGCCGAAGCGGCAGCTCGACCCCGCCGATGTCGGCGTTGTCGAGCCGCGCGACGCCCTTCGCCTTGTCGAGAATCCAGTTGGCCCTGGGCGCCTGGCGCTCGGTGCGGTTGAGGATGGAGCCCGGCGTGACCGTGTACGGCGCGAGCGCGCCCCCCGAATAGGCGGTGGCGCGGTTGATTTCAATCTTGTTAAAGGTGACGACCAGCATGTCGCCGGGCTCGGCGCCTTCCACGAAGAATGGCCCGGTCTGGGGATTCGGACCGGGCGCGACTTGCTTACCATTCCAGTCAACGCCGCTCGCGTCGATTGTCTTAGTGGTGACGCGATCGCCTGGCTTGATCCGCAGGGCAGGGGGATGCGCTTCGGAGAACGTGTTGAAGAAGCGCTCCGGTGAGAAAGTGTGCGCAGCCGGCGCCTGTGCGAAGGCGGAAACGCCCAGCGCAGCGGTTATAGTTGTCAACGCAATCACACGAGCGAGCATCCAGACCTCCAAGACTCCCCGGGAGCATACTCCAACGCCATGATTCGCCTGATTCGATCGCTCATCCTGCTGTCTGTCGCACTCGTGTCCGTGACGACGTTCGGCGCCGAGACCACCGAGGCGCGTCCGCGCCCCGGCGTTCACCTCACGCCCAAGGGCTTTCGCACGCCCGTCTACGGCATGTCCCGCGTCAGCCGTGACGGCCAGGCCGGCGTGTCGTGCCAGCGGCTCAGTGACGGTCAACTCGAGGCGGCGCGCTTTTCCCGCGCGGTGAGCCGCGGTGTGGCGTTGCGCTCGCCGCGATCGACAGTGCAGGCCGTGCGCGGTGGCCGCGCGTTCGAGATCATCTACGCCGATGCGCCGGGCACTGGCTTCAACGATGCGCGCGAAGGCGCGGTGCGGAAGCGCGCGCTGGAGGCGGCCATGAATGCGTGGGCGCTGGTCCTCGACACCACCATCCCGATCGTCATCGAGGCGCGAATGGAGGCGCCCGACAGCGAGGAGACACGCGATCTGCTGGCTTCGGCCGGCCCGGTGGACTTCTTCGACTTCGACGAATACTACGTCCCGGCGGCGCTGGCGTCGCAACTGGTCGATGAGCCGATCAACGAAGGCTCCAGCGATATCGAGGTGCTGTTCAACAGCGAAGTGGATTGGGATTACGCAACCAACGGCGCGGCGGCGCCAGGCAAGGCGAGCTTCGTCTACGTGACGATTCACGAGATTGGCCACGGACTCGGCTTCGTTGACAGCTTCGATCCGGACGAGGGAGAGGTCATGAACGGCCTGCCGTTTCCGTTCGACCTGTTCGTGAACCGCGGGTCGTCTCGCGACAACTTCCTGGTGGATCGATCGACGCGCGAGGTGCGCAGCGATTTGATCAGCGACGATCTGTACTTCAACGGGCCCGGCGCGATCGAAGCCAGCCGCCGCTCGATCGTGCCGCTGCCGATGATCAAGCTCTATGCGCCGGATCCCTACCAGGCGGGATCGAGCATCGCGCACGTCGATCAGAACTCGTATTCCAACTTCAAGGTGGGATTGATGACGCCTTATGACTTCGGATCGGGCACCGACAAGATCGACGTGCTGACGCTGGGAATCCTGAAGGACATGGGCTACCGGCTGGTCCCCAACGCCACGGTCGCGGCGTTGCCGCGGCGCTAGTCGCGCCGCAGCACACGAGCTACCTTCGGACGCCGGAGTACTCCAGCATCTGCTTCGTCAGGTCCTGCGGATAGGTGATGGTGACGTCGGTGATTGAGCCGTCCGGCGCGGTCACCGCACTCAGCTTCGGCATCACGAAGCCGCTGTAGGACGGCAGTCCAAGTTTGTCCACCCGGGCGACTACTTCGTCGCGCAGCCGGGCATCGAAGTGAATCCCGTAGGTGTCGAACAACTGCGCGGCCCCTGCCGCATCGCCTTCTGATTTGATGCGCTGAACCTCCGCGAGCAGGCGGCCAACGCCTTCGCGGAACGCCTTCGGATCGACCATCACGAGGTAGG
The DNA here is from genome assembly GCA_035553795.1 of Vicinamibacterales bacterium. Lineage (GTDB taxonomy): Bacteria > Acidobacteriota > Vicinamibacteria > Vicinamibacterales > UBA2999 > 12-FULL-67-14b. The sequence continues at coordinate 1,474 of DATMJU010000341.1, read as the reverse complement.
TCTTGCCATCGCGCGTGCGCTGTTCGATGGCCTTGGTGTTGGCCATCAGCCACCGCACGATCATCTGGCGGTTGCGCATGTGGTCTTCCTCGATCTGCGTGCCCTCGCGGATCCGGCGCAGTTGGACCAGCGCGTTGCGCGTGTATGCCTCGTACTCCGCCCGCACGATGCTGTCGTGATCGGCGGCGGGAATCACGCCGAGCTCGACCAGCTTCGGGTCGGCGATGAAGTAAAGGCCGACAAGGTCCGCCCGACCTTCCTCGAGCGCCGAGAAATGCTCCTTGATCAGCGCTTGCGGATTCGCTTTGCCATCGGCCTGGCGTCCGGACGCGTGGCCGATCACTTCGTGCATGTCGGTGGTCAGTTCGCCGGCGAAAGTGCCGAACTTCTGGCTTCGCTCGGACTCTTCGGGTGCCCACGTGAACTCGTTCCGCATGCCGGCCGGCGCCGACTTGTCATACGCCTCGTTGACGTTGGCCAGTGCCACCGACTTGCTGCCGAAATTCTCGCGGATGGCCTGGTCGTTCGGCAGGTTGATGCCCACGGGAGTGACCGGGCCCGAATCACCGGTCTCGACGATGACGTCGATCGCATTGGCGACAATGCCCTGGACGCTGGCCTTGCGGTACTTCGCGTCCCACGGCATGTGATCCTCGAACCACTGCGCGTTGTTGGCGAGCGTCTTGATGCGCTGCGTCTTCTCCTGGTTGACATAGAAGACGATGCCTTCCCAGCTGCCCTTGATGCCGCGGGGATCCATGTAGACCTCGATGAAGCCGTTGATGGTGTCGACAGGGGAGGTCTTGTCCTGCACCCACGCGATGTCGTACGCCTTGCGATCGGCCTCTTCACCGGTCTGGTAGAACTTGATCAACGCGTCGAGCGCCTTGACCATCGGCGGCTCGGCGAACGGTTTGGCGGCTTCGAGATGCTTGACGATCTCGCTGATCTGCGCGCCGTATTTGCCGCCAACCTTGTAGACCTCCTCGACGAGCTTGCCGTTCTGTTTGACGAGCCGCGAATTCAGGCCGTACCGCTCCTTAAAGCCCTTCAGATCCGCCATCGTCACGCCCGAATAGAGATTGTTGGCACTGGCGGAGAGAATGTCTTTCCCGGGCCCCAGCCTTGGCCGACGCATAGACGGCCGCCTTGAACTGTTCAGGCGTGCAGTTCAACACGAACTTGCGCGCGGTGAGGTTGTTGTAGGGGCCGTTGTTGATCCAGAACAGCTTCGTATAGCGCTGGACTTCCGCGAGCGTGGCGGCGTCAACGCCCTGCGGGAACGCGACGATCTGCTCGATCACACCGCGCATCTCGAGCGCGTCCTTGTGCTTCTGATCGATGAAGATGTCGCGGCCGGCGATGGCGGCCTGGTAGAGGTGATGAATCAGGGTCTTCTGCTTGACGGGCAGCGAGGCAAAGCCGTCGGCATAAAGCTGCACAACCGCTGCGTCGTCCACGCGTTCCAGGAGGT
>DATMJU010000340.1:0-2141 GCA_035553795.1 Vicinamibacterales bacterium | reverse complement strand
AGACCGTCGGGCGGCCGCACCGTAATGCGCTTCGCCGCGACGTCCACCGTGCAAATCTCGTCCGCGAGCGGAATCAGCAGTTCATTCCGCGGGCTTCGCACCACCAACCGCGTGGCCGACCGGTCACCATCTATCGCGATGACCTCGCCGATCGATTCGCCGTTCTCGGTGACTACCGCGCAGCCAATCAGGTCGCGCTGAAAGTACTCACCCTCTTCCAGTTGCTCGGCGCCGATCTCGTCATCGGCCACCCGCAATTCCATCCCGGCCAGGAGCTCGGCGTCGTTCATCGAGCCGATCCCTTTGAACAGGATCACCGGCCGCCCCTGATGCATCCGCATGGTGGCCACTTCGAGGGTGACCGGGCTTCCGTCGTTCCGGCGCGACATCAAGCTCGCGCCTTCGCTGAATCGATCCTCGGGGAAGTCCGTCTGCGAATTGACGACCACTTCCCCGCGATTGCCGTGCGTCCGGGCGACGACGCCCACGAGAATCGCGTCGTCCCAGCCGCTCATGCCTACCGTCCGCCCTGCGGATCGCGGATGTCGAGGCTGACGCGGCGCTCGTCTTCAGCGACGCTCGCCAGCAACGTGCGCAGCGCGGCCGCGGTGCGGCCCTGGCGGCCGATGACCCGGCCCAGATCCGCCGACGCCACCTGCAGCTCGTACACCGTGCCGCCACGGCGCTCGGATTCCCGCACGCTTACCGCGTCCGGGTTGTCCGCCAGCGCGCGGGCCACGGTTTCGATCAGTCCCTTGAGATCGGCAGCCACGGGATCCTTACGCCTTCGGCGCGGTCGGCTCCGCCGTCACCGGCGCATCGACAATGCCGCGATCCTTGGTGAGGTGGCCCTTGAGCAGCGTGCGGACCGAATCCGACGGACGCGCGCCGTTCTTGATCCAGTGGGCAATACGCTCTTTGTTGATTTCAACGACCGCAGGCTTGGTGCGCGGGTTGTAGAAGCCGAGTACTTCGATGAACTCGCCTTCCTTCTTCGACCGGGCTTCTGAAATGACGACGCGGAAAAACGGACGCTTCTTGGAACCGGTCCGTCGCATACGAATGACGAGCATCTGACTCTCTCTTGCGGCACGCCGTGGCCGCGCTTCTAGTGCTGTTACCGAACGATGGCCGAACCTAAAGGATCGGCCCTACAAGATCTTTGTGGGGACAAACCTTCAGGTTTGTCCCCTACTTGAACGACCCGAATACGCTCTTCTTCTTTTTCTTCGGCGGCGCGGCGACGGTCTCGCCCGTCATCTGCCCCACCATCTTCAACATCCGCTGCATCTCGACGAACTGCTTCAGCAACCGGTTGACGTCTTCCACCGTGGTGCCGCTGCCCTTCGCCACGCGCTTGCGCCGGCTGCCATCGAGGATGTCGGCGCGCTTGCGTTCCTCCGGGGTCATCGAATTGATGATGGCTTCGATGCGCCCTAGCTGCTTCTCGTCCGGCTTCTGGTTGGCGAGCTCTTTCATCCCGCCCATACCCGGAAGCATCCCGAGGATCTTGTCGAGCGGGCCCATGCGCTTGAGCATCCGCAACTGATCCCGGAAGTCTTCAAGCGTGAACCCGCCCTTGCGGATCTTCGCCTCGAGCTTCTCCGCCTGCCCCTGGTCGATGACCTCTTCGGCCTTCTCGATCAGCGTCAGGACGTCGCCCATGCCGAGCATGCGCGACACGAACCGGTCAGCGTGGAAGGGCTCGAGATCCTCGAGCTTTTCGCCGCTGCCGACGAAGGCGATCGGCACGCCGACCACCGAAACCACTGACAGCGCCGCGCCGCCGCGCGCATCGCCGTCGATCTTCGTCAGGACGACGCCGGTAACGCCGATCTGCGCGTTGAACTCGCCCGCGCTCTTGATCGCGTCCTGCCCGGTCATCGCGTCAGCGACGTAGAGCAGATCCGACGGTCCCGAGACTTCCTTGATCGCGACGAGCTCTTTCATCAGCTCGTCGTCGATGTGCAACCGGCCCGCGGTGTCGACGATCACGACATCGCTGCCAACGGCCTTGGCTTCGGCGAGCGCGCTCTTGGCGCGCGACACCGGATCCATCTGGCCGGCCGGGTCGTGCACGCGCACACCCGCCTGCTGCGCGACGATCGCCAGCTGCTGGATGGCTGCGGGGCGCCGCACGT
>DATMJU010000339.1:0-3684 GCA_035553795.1 Vicinamibacterales bacterium | reverse complement strand
CGCGTGCAGTCATATCAGCCGATCGAGATGCTAGTGCGACGGGCCGCCCGCGATGAATCGCGAGACGTCTCCCTTGAGCGACGACAAGTTGAGAGGGGGTTGCTCTTCCGGCCGCGGCAGCCGATGGTGATATTCCACCAGCGGCCGATCGTCCGTCAAGATCGGGCCGGCGCCGACAAAGGCGCGCATTTCATCCGGCCCGGCCGTGAACCACGCGCGCAGATCGTCGAACGATCGCAGGCCAACCGCATCGAGGGCCGCTCGCGTCTCCGGGCGCTGGCGCAGCCGGTCGATCGCCGCCGGGTCGATCTTCAAGGGCTGTACGGTGCCGACCATGAAGCCGGCGTCCGCCCATAACGTCGCATTCGGGAACACGTCGAGGAAGGTCCGCATGATCAGCGAGTACTCGACGAATGGGCGTTGCCCAATCCACTGCAGGACCACGCCGTTGTCGTTGAGCGCGTTGCGCACCAACGTGAAGTACTCGCGCGAGTAGACGTGCCCGGCGCCGGCATGACCGGGCTGGATGATGTCGGCGGTGATGACATCGAACTTGCGTCCTGACAGCGCCAGGAAGTTCCGGCCATCATCCACGCGCACCGACACGTTGGGACGATTGAGCAGATCGTAGTTGACGTGCGCGAAGAACGGCGCGGCCTTGCGCACGCTGTCCGACAGCTCGACGATCTGCACGTTGGCGTCGTACTGACTGACGGCGCCGGGAGTGGCGCCGCCACCCATGCCGACCACCAGCACCGTGCGCGGCGCACCGTGCAGGACCATCGGCAGGTGCCCGATCGATCGGTGCAGCTCCACCATGGCCGGTTGATCGTTGGCCTGGTGCAATCCATCGAGATACAACACGTGCTGGAACTGCGAGGCGCGAACGCTGACCGCCGTCTGCGCACCCTCGTCTCTCCAGAATTCGAGCAGTTGATTGCCGTAGCGGCGATCGATCGCGACGCGAAACGGATCCGGCAGGTCGCGCGCGGTGACAAAGAACACCGTCAGCAATGCGATGGCCGAGGCCCACGAGGCCGCCCCGCCGCGTTTCACCAGGATCATCGCGCCCGACACCGCCAGCAAAGCGCCGAGGACGATCAAGGTATTGAGACTGCCCGCACGGGTGAGCAGCACAAAGCCGGTGCCGAGCGAGCCGAGAATCGCGCCAGCGACGTTGAGCGAATACAGCGCGCCGATGCGGCGCGCGAGACTGCCCGGTTCGGCTGACCGCGCCGCGATTCCGAGCGCCAGCGGGAAGCCGGCTCCCATGCATAACGACGGAGGCAGGATGGCGATCAGCACCGCCCTCCACAACTGCATCGTGTCCCAGCCGTTGGCAACGGTCCACAACAGGAACGACATGCTCGCGACCGCGGCCACGCCGGTCAGGGCCTGCACGATGCCGAGCGCTGCCGACGGGTCGCGCTTCGATCGCAGGATCGTGGCCGCGATGAAGCCGCCAGCGGCAATCCCGCCGAGCACGGTCGTCAGCATTGCCGTGAACGCTTCGGTCGTCGCCGCGACGAACTGCAGCATCAGGCGGAACCAGACAATCTCGAGGCCGAGCGAGGCAAAGCCCGAAATGGCGACGACCACTCCAATCAATTTGAGATTGGCGATTGGTGATTGAAGACTGTTGGCGGATTGGTGATCTGGGAGTGGGTGATTTATTGGGGGATTGGGTGATCGATCGAGCAAGAACGCCAGGACGCCGACCAGGACGTTGATCGACGCCGCCAGAAGAAACGAGTTGGTGATGCCAAGATCCGGAATGAGCAGATAGCCGGCGAGCAGGGTGCCGGTCATGGCGCCCAAGGTGTTCAGCGCGTACAACAGGCTGACGTTGGTCGCCGCGCCGCCTTTCCGATCGGAGACTGCTGCCGTCAGCAACGGCAGCGTGATGCCCATCATCGTCGTTGGCAACGCGAGGATCGCGAACGAGCAAACCAGGCGCGCGACGGTCAGGACGCTAAGCGATTCTGGAGCAAGATTGTGGAGAGCGCCGTAGAGGCCCCAGGCGGCGTCCAGGAGAAACGGCGAGAGCAGGCCGGTGACGCCGATCAGGATCTCCGCGATGGCAAACGCCTTGAGCGGCGACATCCCCCGGCGCAACACACGGCCGGAGAGCGCGCTGCCGAGCGCCAGGCCGGCCATGAAGGCCGCCAGCACGGTGCTCGCGGCGTACACCGTGACCCCAAACACCAACGACAGGCGGCGGAGCCAGAGCACCTGGTAGATCAACCCGGCAATACCGGAGAGGTAAAACAGGGCGAAAACCGCCGCTCGGCTGAACATTGCCTGTAGATCATATAATTTGTGTCCCAGATGAACGGAACCAACAACGCTCAGCGCCAGCTCGAAACTGTCTTCGGCCCGCTCGAAATCCGGGTGCTGGAGGCATTGTGGGAGCGCGGCGCCGCCAGCTGCGTGCGCGACGTGCAGCCGCAGTTTCCGGGCATCGCCTACACGACGTTGATGACGACGCTCGACCGGCTGTATCGGAAGGGCGCTTTGACCCGTGAAAAGTCTGGCCGGGCGTTCTACTACCGTCCCAAGTCTTCAAAGCACGAGCTGCTCTCGCATCTCACCGGTTCAACCCTGGCGACATTGCTGCCGGTGGATTCGGCGGCGATGCGGCCGATCCTCTCGATGTTCGTGGACACCGTCAGCGAGCGCGATAGCGGCCTGCTGGACGAGCTCGAGCAGCTGGTGCGCGCCCGGCGCGACGAGCTTTCTCACGAACTGAACAAGCGCGACTCGAAATGAACCGCACACTGCTGATCGTGACGGTCTGTTTCGGGGCGTACGCCCTGCTGGACCTGGCGGTCTCCGCCTTCGTCGCGATTCTGTGGCGCACGCGCGCCGTTGCGCCGGCGGATCTCCCGCCCCAGGCTCGCGCCCGCCGCCTTCTGCTGCTCCGTCTCGTCCCGGTCATGACGGCCGCGGCGATCACGCTGGCGGTGGTCGCACCCGCATTCGCAATCTTCGAGCCGGCCGGTCACGAAGAAGAGATGGGGCCGGTGATGGGCTTGCTGGCCATCGCCGCCGTCGCGCGCCTCTCGGTGGCGATCGTGCTCGCCGCGCGGAGCCTGTGGCTGACAGCGCGATTTGAACGGGCGTGGCTGCACGAGTCCGACGCGATCGATGCGCCCTCAGGGCTGCGCGCCTACGCGGTGCATTCGCCCACGCCGATCATTGCGCTGGTCGGCATCTTCGCGCCAAAGCTGATCGCCGCCCGTAGCGTGATTGAGTCATGCACGCCGGAGGAGCTGTCACGCATCGTCGCGCATGAACGCGGACACCTGCACTCGCGCGACAACTTCAAGCGATGGCTGATGGCTTCGCTGCCCGATGCGTTGCGGTGGACGCCAATCCACCACGAGATTGTCGATGCGTGGCACCACGCCGCGGAAGATGCGGCGGATGACGCGACGACCAGCGGTGAAGCTGCCGAACGCGCGGAACTGGCCGCTCTGCTGCTGAAGATCGTGCGGCTGACACCGCAGCCCGCATGGACCACGGCGGTCGTCAGTCCCTTCGTGGAAGGTCGAGGACTCGAGCGGCGCGTGAAGCGCCTGCTGAAGCCCGAACTCGAACCGCCAGCCCCAATTGCCTTGGTACCAATGGCGGTCGCAACCATCATCGTTGCCGCTATCGCGACGACGCTCGCCTCGCCTGGAT
>DATMJU010000338.1:0-5609 GCA_035553795.1 Vicinamibacterales bacterium | reverse complement strand
CATCGTCTAGCGGCGCGGCGCCGGCGTGATGGTGCCGATCGACGCGACCGTTCCCCGCTGATGAAGCTGCTGTTCATCGGCGACATCGTCGCGCGCCCGGGACGCGACCTGATCCGGAAGCACGCCAGGGCGCTGGCGACGCACCACAACGCGGACCTGGTGATCGCCAACGGCGAGAACGCGGCCGGTGGCGTGGGCATCACGCGCGAGAATCTGCTCGAGATCCTCGGCGCCGGCGTTGACGTCGTGACGACGGGTAATCACGTGTGGGACAAGCGCGAGACGCTCGAATTCATTGGCGGCGAGCCGCGCTTGATCCGCCCGGCCAACTACCCGGAGGGCACTCCGGGCACGGGGTCTTACGTCGCCGCCGCGAAGAACGGCGTGAAGGTCGGTGTGATCAACGTCATGGGCCGCGTCTTCATGCACCCGATTGACGACCCGTTTCGCAGTGCCGCGCACGAAGTGCAGCGCGTCAAGGACGCAGGCGCGCAGGTTATCTTCGTCGACATGCACGCCGAGACGACGTCAGAGAAGCTGGCACTCTCCTACTTCCTGGATGGCAAGGTCGCAGCGGTGATCGGCACCCATACGCACGTCCAGACCGCCGATGAACGCATCCTCCCGGGTGGCACGGCGTGCCTGACAGATGCCGGCATGACCGGTCCGCACGACGGCGTGATCGGCATGGACAAGGACGCCGTCATCGCGCGTTTCATGTCCGCGCTGCCCGCGCGGTTCGACGGCGCGAAAGGCGATCCGCGGCTGAACGGCGCCGTCATTTCCGTTGAGCCTGCGAGCGGACGCGCGACCGCCATCGAGCGCGTCTCGCTGAGCGAAGCGCAACTCATCGAAATCACGGACGCGGTCACGGCGGCCAGGGCATGAGCAGGCTTCCGTTCGATGACGAACCTACGAAGGTTCCAAAGGTTCCAAAGGTTCCAGAGGTTACAAGGGTTACGAAGCCCGCAACCCCTGCAACCGTTGTAACCCCTGTAACCGTTGTAACCCCTGTAACCCCTGTAACGCGCCCTGTCCTGACCGTCAGCGAACTGAACGCTACCATTCGCGACCTTCTCGAGAACCAGCTGCACACCGTCTGGATCGAGGGTGAGTTGTCGGGTTGCAGGATATGGAATACGGGTCACATGTACTTCAACCTGAAGGACTCGTCCTCCCAGGTGAAGGGCGTGATGTTCCGGTCGGCCATTCGCTATCTCAAGTTCAAGCCAGAGGATGGCTTGAAGGTGGTGGCGCGCGGCAAGATCAGCGTCTACGACCCCAAGGGCGAGTACCAAATCATCTGCGAGCACATGGAGCCCAAAGGGCTCGGCTCGCTGCAGCAGGCATTCGAGCAGCTCAAGAAAAAGCTCGCGGCGGAAGGCTTGTTCGACCCGGCCCGGAAGCGGCCGTTACCGGCGCTGCCGCGCCGCATTGGCCTTGTGACCTCGATTGATGGCGCGGCGCTACGCGACATGATTCGCGTGCTGAGGCGGCGCTACCCCAACGCGCACCTGGTGATTTCGGCGACGCGCGTGCAGGGTGAGGGCGCCGGACGCGAGGTCGCGCACGCCATCCGCAAGGTGGCCCGCATCGAAGCGGTGGATGTGATCATCGTGGCCCGCGGCGGCGGGTCGCTCGAGGATCTCTGGGCGTTCAACGAAGAAGTGCTAGCGCGCGCGATCGCCGACTCCCCTGTGCCCGTGATCTCGGGGGTCGGGCACGAGACGGATTTCACGATCGCGGATTTCGTGGCCGACCTGCGCGCCCCCACGCCGTCAGCGGCAGCCGAACTGGTCGTCCGCCGCAAGGATGAATTCTTCGCCCACATCGACCGCATTACCGAGCGGCTTGACGCGGCGATTCACCATCGCCTGCGGCGCATGGAAACGCGGCTGCACTCGCTCGAGGCGCGGCCCGGATACGCGGGCTACGAGGGCCGGCTTGCCGTTCGCGGCCGTCATGTCTCGGAACTGGCGTCCGCGCTACGTCAACGCATGACCGCAGGCGTCGCGCGGCGCGGCCGGCGTCACGAGATCCTGCGGCGTTCGCTGGACCAGTTCGATCCGCGCCATCGCCTCGCGGCCGTGCGCACGCGGCTGGTCTCGCGCAATGCCCAACTGGAAGCGGCGTTGCGCCGCCGGCTGACGGTGGCGCAAAACAGGCTCGGCGGCCTGGCCGCGCGCATCGACGGACTCAGCCCGCTCGCCGTGCTCGGCCGCGGCTACTCGGTCACGTGGGACGCATCGAGAACGCGTATCATTCGTGATGCAGCGACCCTGACAACGGGAGACCGCATCAGCGTCATATTGGAACACGGAGCGATTGACGCCACGGTTGATGCCGTGCGGCAGGTTGCAGAGAAAGCAAACACAGAGCCATAGAACCACAGAAGCACAGAACCAATCCTGAAGAGTACAAAAGCTATTCTGTGTTTCTGTGATTCCCTGATTCCGTGTGAGTTGTTACGGGACACTCATGGATCCGACCATCAAAGATTTCGAAGCGGCGATCGCTGAACTCGAGACCATCGTCAAGAAGCTCGAGGAGGGCGATCTCGCGCTCGAGAAATCGCTCGAACTGTACGAGCGCGGGGTGCAGCTGTCGCGCTTCTGTCATTCACGACTCGAGGCCGCCGAGCGCCGCATCGAGATCGTCAACGAGCGCGGCGAACTGAAGCCGGCGCCCGCTTCACTCAATCTCCCGGACGACGAAGACGAATGACGTTTCCGGACTGGCTGGAGGCGCGCCGCGCCGACGTTGAGCGCGCCCTCGACGCGTTCCTCCCGAAACCACCCGCGGTCCCTGCGGTCATCGCGGAAGCGATGCGCTACAGCCTGCTCGGCGGCGGCAAACGCCTGCGGCCGATGCTGGTCATCGGCAGCGCCGAGGGCGTGGCGCAGGCGATTGGCGCATCCGAAGCCGCCGCGCGCGACACCGCGATGCCAGCAGCCTGCGCGCTCGAGATGATCCACACCTACTCGCTCATCCACGACGATTTGCCGTCGATGGATGACGATGACCTGCGGCGCGGGCGGCCGACGTCGCATGTCGTGCATGGCGAGGGCATGGCGATTCTCGCCGGTGACGGTCTCCAGGCCGAGGCGTTTCGATTACTGGCGCGAGAGCCGCAGGGCTATCACCCGGCGCTGATGCAGCGGAAGCTGCGCGTGCTGACGCTGATCGCTGACGCTGCCGGGCCAGCCGGCATGGTCGGCGGCCAGGCGATCGACCTGTCAGCAATCGTCCCGTCACCCGGAACCGGAAACACGGAACCGCTGACGAAGGAAGCGTTGCGCGACATGCATGCGCGAAAGACCGGCGCCCTGATCCGCGCCTCCGTCACCGCGGGCGCGGTGATGGGCGGCGCCACCGACCAGTTGTTCGCCGCGCTCGACAAATACGCCACCGAGATCGGGCTCGCCTTCCAGATCGTTGACGACATCCTCGACGAAGAGGGCTCGGACTCGTCGCTCGGCAAGACCGCGGGGAAAGATCGCGCCGCCGGCAAACCGACCTATCCCGCCCTTTTTGGCCTGGAGCGTTCGCGTCAGCTCGCCGCCGAGTGTCACCACAACGCCAACGCGGCGCTCGAAGGCGTCGGCCTGCTCGACTCGCGGCTCGGCGACATTGCCCGCTGGGTGATTGAGCGGAAGACCTAGGGTCTTGGGTCTTGGGTCTTGAGGTCTTAAGCTCTTGAAAAGTCCGAGAAAGCAGCGGCTCGACACTCTCCTCGTCGAGAAGGGGCTCGTCGAGTCACGTGAGAAGGCGCGCGCGTTGATTCTCGCGGGCCAGATCGATGTTGATGGCCACGGCGCGGCAAAGGCCGGCACCATGGTGCCAGTTGATGCCGACATTCGCGTCATCGGACCGGAGCATCCGTGGGTCAGCCGCGGCGGCGTCAAGCTCGCGGCAGCGCTCGACGCGTTCGGCATTGACGCGGCCGGCCACGTCGCCTTTGACGTCGGCGCGTCGACCGGCGGCTTCACCGATGTGTGGTTACAGCGCGGCGCGATGCACGTGATCGCGCTCGACGTCGGCCACAGCCAGCTGCACTGGAAAGTCCGCAGCGATCCCCGGGTCACCGTCATTGAAAACACCAACGCGCGACACCTGAAACCAGGCGACCTGCCGGATCGCGGACCGATCACGCGGGTCAGCATCGATGTCTCGTTCATTTCACTCAAGCACATCTTCCCGGTGCTGCCTGGCCTCATCGCGCGCCCGGCCGTGATCGTTGCGCTCGTCAAGCCGCAGTTCGAAGCGGGGCGAAAGGACGTCGGCAAGGGCGGGCTGGTCACCGATCCCGCCGTCCACGAGCGGGTCGTCAGCGAAGTGACGGCCGCGGCCGCTGAAGTAGGATTGGAACGCGCCGGACTGATCGAGTCACCAATCACCGGCGCACACGGGAACACCGAGTTCTTGATGCACCTGCGCATCTGAGGGCTTGGGACTTGGGGCTTGGGGCTTGAAGTGCGCATAGGGATCACGGTCAAACCTGGTCTGACGGCGGCTCGCGACACGATCGTCGAGCTCGAAGAGCGCCTGCGCGCCCGCGGCATCGACGCCGTATGGACGACGGATGCGGCGGCGCTGTTTGAGTCAGGCACGCGCACGACCGTGGAGCGCGCGGAGCTGCCGAAGCAGGTCGACCTGGTGATCGTGCTTGGCGGCGACGGCTCGCTGCTCGCGATGGCGAAGACGATTGCCGAAAGCGGCCGCGACATCCCGATCCTCGCGGTGAACTTCGGCTCGCTCGGATTTCTCACCGAGATTACCCGCCCCGAGATCTTCGAATCGCTCGACACCGTGCTCAACAGCCGGGCGACGCACGACCTGCGCATGATGTTGCAGGCCGTGGCCTCGCGCGGGGCAGAACAGTACGCGTCCCACATGGCACTCAACGATGTGGTGTTCTCGCGAACCGCGCTGTCCCGGATGATCGAGCTGTCGGTCTCGGTTGGCGATCAATCCGTGATGTCGATCAAGGCCGACGGACTGATCGTGGCCACACCGACCGGATCAACGGCGTACAACCTCGCCGCCGGCGGGCCGATCGTGCATCCGGCCATGGATGCGCTGGTGTTGACGCCGATCGCGCCGCACATGCTGACGAATCGTCCGATCGTGATCCCGACGGAGCGGGGCGTCCGGGTCAAGTCCACCAGCGCCAACGCTGGAGACGAGGTCTACGTCACGATCGACGGCCAAACCGGCTTCGGCATGCAGCAGGGCGATGAGATCACCATCACCAAGTCAGATCGCCCGCTGCGGCTGATCCGCGCCACGTCACGCAGCTACTTCGAAGTGTTGCGGCAAAAGCTGAAGTGGAACGAACGCTAACGCGCAGGCTTCTGGTTCCCGGCCGCACGTTCCCGGCGTTGCTTCCTGAAGTACTCCACCTGCCACGTAAAAACGTTCTTGTTGTGTTCGGCAAGCGTTGTCGCAAAGACGTGCGAGCCATCGTTCTTGCTGACGAAATACAAATAGTCGACGTCTGCCGGCCGTGCGGCCGCTTCGATGGATGCCTTCCCCGGTGAAGCAATCGGACCTGGCGGCAGGCCCGGATATCGGTAGGTGTTGTACGGCGAGTCCAGCTCGCGCAGATG
>DATMJU010000337.1:0-4893 GCA_035553795.1 Vicinamibacterales bacterium | reverse complement strand
CTCGAGAGCCGCCAGGCTCGCGCGCACACCATCCAGGCTGTTGCGAAGGAGATCTTCCTGCCGCTCTGCGTCGGCGGCGGCATTCGCAGCGAAGACGATGCGGCGGCGGCTATTGAGGCTGGCGCCGACAAGGTGAGCTTGAACACCGCCGCGTTATCGAACCCCTCGCTGATCACGACGCTGGCAAAGCGCTACGGCAGCCAGGCGGTGATCGTGGCGATCGATGCGAAGCGCCAGGATGACGGGTTCGCGGTGTTCACGCGCAGCGGCTCTACGGGAACCACCCGCGATGCCGTCGAGTGGGCGCGCGAAGCCACCGATCGCGGCGCCGGAGAGATCCTGCTGACCTCGATCGACCGCGATGGGACGAAGGCCGGGTTCGACTGCGAGATGACGTCCGCCGTCTCCGACGCCGTCAACATCCCAGTGATCGCATCCGGCGGCGCTGGTACCTTCGAGCACTTCGCCGACGTGTTCGGCGCCGGCCGCGCCGACGCCGCGCTGGCGGCATCGATCTTTCACTTCAACGAGAAGAGCGTCGAGGAGCTGAAGTTGTTCCTCTCGAAGCAGCGGATTCCGGTCCGCCTCAAATAAGATATTTCCGATGTTGATTCCGTCAATCGATCTGCAGGGCGGCCGTGTCGTCCAACTCGTGCAAGGTGAGAAGCTCGCTATCGCGTCCGACGATCTCGACGGCTGGATCGCGAAATTCTCGAAGTTCCCCAAGGTCCAACTGATCGATCTCGATGCCGCGATGTCGCGCGGCAACAACGACGAGCTCGTGAAGCACATCGCGAGCAAGCTGCCGTGCCGTGTGGGCGGTGGCGTCCGCAGCGTGCGGCGCGCCGAAGAACTGATCGCCGCCGGTGCGCAGGCGGTCATCGCCGGATCAGGACTGTTCCGTCGATCGCCGGACGGCGATCTCGCGCAGATGATCGACCACGACTTCGCGAGCGCCCTCGCCAGCACGGTCGGCCTGCATCGCGTCATCGCCGCGGTCGATTCCAGAGCGGGCCGCGTCTGCATTCATGGCTGGAAGACGGTCCTGCCGCTGACCGCAGTGCAGGCCGTTCAGCTGCTGGAAGGCTACTGCGAGGAGTTTCTCTACACGCACGTCGACAAGGAAGGCCTGATGCAGGGCACCGACATGGCGGCGATCACCGCGGTCGCCAAGGCGACCGAGCGCAAGCTCACCGCGGCCGGCGGGATCACCACCCGCGAAGAGATCGATGCCCTCGACAAGATGGGCATCGACGCCGTCGTGGGCATGGCAATCTACACCGGGTCGCTCGCGCTCGACTAGCCGATCGAACGCCGGCGCATGCCGGCGGCGACGAGCAGCCAGGCGAGCATCAGGCACGAGGACGCCACGTAGATCGGCACGATCGATTCAGCCGTCCCAATCCAGATGATCCGCATGTCCCGCGGCGGTTCCAGCCACAGGCCGCGGAGCGTGTTGATGAGCCCGAGGCTGACGCCGTTGAGGCCCGCGAATATTCCGGCCAGCGACAACGGACGCATCAAGGCGAGTCGCTGCTCTGACGGCCTGAAGAGGTACGCGCCGGCATTCGCGAGCGGAAGAAGGCTGACGATGATGCTGACCATCGAGGCCGGGCTCATCTGGCTGAGCATCGTGAAGAAATCCATCGCGTGTTCTCCTGTTGCTGCATATAACGCTCCGGCCGGCAAGGCGTGACAGTTCGCAAGACGGATGTCACGATTCGGTGTCCAAAGCGTTATGACAGGCATGGAACGGGAACTCGAACTCGACTTGGTGTCGCGAATCCGGGCCGGCGAGGAAGAGGCGTTCGACGCGGTCCACGCCGAATACAACGGGCGCCTGTTCAACTTCCTGGCGCGGCTGTCACGCCGGCGCGATGTCGCCGAGGATCTGCTCGAGGAAACCTGGCTGCGTTTTGTTGACCGCGCCGACAGGCTCAAGCCTGATACGAGGCTCGGCCCGTTTCTCTTCACGGTCGCCAGGAACCTTTACATCAGCTATTGCCGCTCTCGCATGCTCGAAGACGCGCAGTCTGCGGAGACGATCGGGCTATGGCCGCTCGGCACCCAGCAACCGTCACCGTTCGACTCCACGGTAGCGCGTGAGACGGGGCAAAGGCTGGATGCGGCAATCGCAGCTCTGCCCGCGGCGCATCGCGAGGCGCTGCTCCTGGTGGCCGTCGAAGGGATGATGCCGGCCGAGGCCGCGGCGGTATGCGGCATCACGCCTGAGGCGATGCGCCAGCGATTGAGCCGTGCCCGCGCCGCTATCGCCGATCACCTCAATGACACCGAGGAGGCCGTTCTGGCCGGATTGAAAGCGGTGACCACATGACCGAACGTCTGCCAACCCTGGCGCCGGACGCCGCGCGCGGAATCCGGGTGTTGAATCATTGCCACGCCATGCTCGCGGAACGCAGGAAGCGGCTCGAACCGCGACGGCCGCATCCGATGGCCCTCGCGGCCGAGCGCCTGATCCTGGTTGGCGCGTGCCTGGTGTATCTCATCTCGGTGGCGGGGAACGTCATCAGCATGAGGTAGGATCTCCGGCCGGAGGACGTCCAATGGTCTCTGTGCTGTCGCTGTTGCTTCCGATCGCGCTGTCCGCCGTCTTCGTATTCGTCGTCAGTTCCATCCTCCACACGATCCTGCCGTGGCATAAGAACGACCTCGCGCAACTGCCGGACGAAGACGGCGTGATGAACGCCCTGCGTCCATTCAATCTGCCGCCGGGCAACTACGGCATGCCGAAGCCGCGCACGATGCAGGAAATGCAGACGCCCGAGTTCAAGTCCAGGGCCAAGGCGGGGCCGGTTGGATTCATCACCATCAAGAAGTCGTGGGACTTCAGCATGGGCGCAACGCTCGCGCAGTGGTTCGTCTACTCGCTGGTGGTGTCGCTGATCGCCGGGTACATCGCCGGTGTCGCCTTCGGGCCGGGAACAGAATATTCGCGCATCATGCAGGTCGCCGGCTGCGTCGCATTCGTCGGTTACGCGATGGCGCAGGCGCATGAATCGATCTGGTGGGGCCGCAATTGGGCCTGGACCGCCCGGAACATGCTCGACGGATTGCTCTACGGCCTGCTGACCGGCGGCACCTTCGGCTGGCTCTGGCCTCGCTAAGTTGGGGTCCACCTTAGCGAAATTCGCTACACTGGCGGTATGAGGTCCTTCGCACTCGCGGTCGCGCTGTTGCTGACGGTGGTCGTGTCAGGGCAGGAGATGATGCCGGGCACCGCCCGTCCCCTCCTGAAGGATCTCCCCGCCACGACGAGCGGATACATCTGCCCGATGCATCCGAACGAAGTGAAGACCGCGCCGGGCACGTGCAGCATCTGCGGCATGACGCTGGTCCCCGGCGATCCGATGGCCACCGCCGACTACACGCTGAAGATCACGACCGAGCCGCGCGCGCCGAAGCACGGACAGAAGACGAAGTTCCGTATCACCGTGCAGCATCCGCTGACCGGCGAGCAGGTCAAGGAATTCGCCGAGGTCCACGATCGCCTCTTCCACTTCTTCATCGTCAGCCGCGACATGACGCAGTTCTTCCACGAGCATCCGGTGCTCGACAAGGATGGCTCGTTCACCATCGAGCACGTCATTCCGACCGCGGGTCAGTACATGCTGTTCAGCGACTTCATGCCGGTCGGCGGCGGACCGCAGATGATCGCGACCCCGCTGGTCACCGCGAACTTCGAAGGCGACATCGCGTCGTCAGTGGCGAACCTCAAGCCGGATGGTCTCTCGAAGACGGTGAACGGCGTGAAGGTGAACCTGAACATCGATCCGTCCAGGGTGATCGCCGGCGAAGAAGCCGATGTGCCGATTCACTTCGAGGATGAGAAGACCGGCGAACCGGTGAAGAACCTGCAGCGCTATCTCGGCGCGTGGGGCCACGCGATGATGCTGAGCGAAGACATGATCGAGCACGTGCACGCGCATCCGGAAGAGATGCTCGAGGGCACAACGGTCAGCGACGGCGGCGGCCCCGACCTGGTCTTCCACGCGCTGTTCCCCAAGCCGGGCCACTACCGCATCTGGGTGCAGTTCCAGCGCAACGACGTCCTGTCGACGGTGCCGTTTACGGTGCGTGTGTTGCGGGCTGGCGAACTGGTGACGCAGTAGTAATCGATACGGCCGGCTTCGCCGCCAACGGGCTCTCGGTCCGATTGTCGTAGTAGGCCGTCATCACCAGCCGCGTGCCCGCGGCGAGCTGCACCGGCTCCTTCATGACGTAGGAAGTTGGCCAGTCGGCGCGGTAGTTGTTCACCCACAACAGCGGATTGACCACGCCGTCCGGCGCGATGGCGGTGACTTCAATCGAACGCGCGCCTGCACCCAACCGGGGCCAGATCGCTGCAGCGGTCGTGGCCGCCTTGATCGTCGTTTCAGCGCGCACCCGCTCGCCGTTCTTCGCCGGCGCCACGTTCACGGCCGCGGCGCTCACAATCTCGACCGATTGCGCCGTCTGGGCCGGAGCTTTCTCGTAGAAATAGAGGCCGAGGTCGCCTGCCCCCGAGACTTCGCCGGCATCGGTGTTGCCCTTGTAACCGACTTCAACCGTGAGGCGGGCATTGGCCGGCAGTTGCACGCCAGCGCCACCCGGCATGGTGCTGACCTTGCTCGTCGGCGTCCACGTTCCCAGCCAGCGTCCGTTGCGCGCGTCGTAGATTGCCGCGTAGCGGATGCCTCGGCGATCGGCAGGATCGAGTTGCATCGCGCGCAGCCATTTCGCCGTCTTGAGGCCGGTGGCGACGGTGAAGCGCTCCACCGCGTACGGCGCATCCGGCGCGACCTTCTTGTCGGCCGCCACGTCGAGCACCAGGTCGGGCTCACCGTGCTCCCAGCCGTTCAACGAGGGAACAAACACCGGCTGCTTGTCTTCGTC
>DATMJU010000336.1:0-7385 GCA_035553795.1 Vicinamibacterales bacterium | reverse complement strand
TCTTTGCCGACGCGCGCGTGCGGAAGCTGACCTTCACGGGCTCGACGGAGATCGGCGTCAAGTTGTACGAGAAGGCCGCGAAAACGATGAAGCGCGTCTCGCTCGAACTCGGCGGCCATGCGCCGTTCATCATTTGCGACGACGCGGATATTCCGGCGGCCGTGCAACAGGTGATGCTCTCGAAGTTCCGCAACGCAGGGCAGACGTGCGTGTGCGCCAACCGCATCTACGTGCACGACCGCATCCAGCCGGCGTTCGCCGATCGCATGGCCGAAGGCGTGCGCAACCTGCGCGTCGGCGATCCGATGAGCGACCAGACGCAGGTCGGTCCGCTGGTGGATCGCCAGGGCGTCGATAAAGTGGCAGCGCACGTTGAGGATGCGATCGGCAAGGGCGCGACGGCGCTCGTCGGCGGGAAGCGCGGCGCGGGATTGTTCTTTGAGCCGACGCTCCTGACAGGCGTGACGTCCGGCATGCGCATTCTCGAGGAGGAAACATTTGGTCCGGTTGCGCCGATCGTCGGCTTCACGGACGAAGCCGAGATCATCCGCGCCGCCAACGCCACGCCCTACGGGCTGGCCGCGTACGTCTGGACGCGCGACCTGGGACGCGCCTTCCGTCTCGCCGAACAACTCGATTACGGCATCGTTGGCGTCAACGACGGCGTGCCCGCGGTGCCGCATGCGCCGTTCGGCGGCGTGAAGTTTTCGGGGATTGGTCGAGAGGGCGGCCCGTGGGGCCTCGATGAATTTCTGGACGTGAAGTACGTGTCGATCGGGCTTCCGTAGATCTCGGATCTCTGATCGAGCGGATTTCAGATCAATCTGCGATCCGTCGATCGCCGATTGATCCGAGATCCACTCGATCCGAAATCCGAATTCCCGGCCCTATTCCTCGTCGAAGTCGTCCTTCGAACTCGGATCCAGCTCCCAGCGGTGACGATCGCGATCCGCGATCTCCGCGCCGCCCTGGAGTTCCTCGTCGTCGTCGTATTCAACGCCGAGCGCCCGGCCGATGTCGTCGACCACGTCCTGGTCGGGAGTGGGATTGTCGCCGCCCGGGGCCTCATCGCCAATCGCTTCAGCTGATTGCCAGTCGGCGTCCACGTCGCCGGCGGTGAGCGCGGCTCCGGCGCCGGTGTTCTTCGACAGCTTGTCCTGCATCTCGGCGCGGCCCGACTTGGCGGCCGACGCGGTGCGGTTCATGTCGAGGCTGGAGGGGATGCCGTGGATGTCGGCCACGGTCTTTCGCGGACGGTCGAGATTCGGTTTCTTTCCCGGCTGCGATGCGGCGCTGCTGCGCGCGGCAGGCTTTGACGCTGCGGCTTTCTGCGGCTTGGACTTGTTGGGCTTGCCCGCCGTAGCCTTGGCGGAGGCGGGCGCCTTCCTGGCCGCGACTTTCTTCGGCGCAGGCTTGGCGGCCTTCTTTGCGACGGGGCGCCTGGCGGGCTTGGCTGCCTTCTTGGCCTTCTTCGCGGGTTTCTTTGAGGATTTCACGGCCGGCTTCTTCGTCGCCTTTTTGGCCGATTTCTTGGGGGCGGCCTTCTTTGTGGCCTTCTTCGCGGGCTTCTTGCGAGCCATAGCGTCACGAATCCTTTCGCGGTTTCTTGCGCCGAGTCCCGCCGGGACGCGGTTGACAGTTTCGAGCTAAGTAGCGTAATCTCTATCGGTTACGCGGTACGCGGATGGTCCAATCAATCGGCCCACGACCGTGCCCACCGTAACAAATCTGAGAGTAAAGGACACCTTTCGCAAATGGCAATTTCGCAAGACGAACAAAAACCGGCCACCGAGTCTCAGGGCTCGCCGGCCACCCCCGCACGTACCGGGAACAAGCAGGTGATGAAGACTACCTCACCTTGGGGCCGTGACGACGATACGGACCCGCAGGAATACGCCCGCATGCTGGACCTTTACGATAACAGCTTCCGCAACCTCGCGGAAGGTGAAGTCGTCAAGGGCACCGTCCTGCGCGTGACGGCCAACGAGGTCGTGATCGACGTCGGCTACAAGTCCGAAGGCGTGATTTCCGTCGACGAGTTCCTGGATGAAACCGGCCAGGTGATTGTTCGTGAGGGAGATCTGGTCGACGTGCTGCTCGAGCGCACGGAAGACCGTGAAGGCCACATCGTGCTGTCGCGCGAAAAGGCCGAGAAGATGAAGATTTGGGACGAGGTCGAGCGCGCCTTTGCCGAACGCAAGGTCGTGATTGGCCGCGTCGTCGAGCGGATCAAGGGCGGTCTCGCGGTGGACATCGGCGTCCGCGCGTTCCTGCCCGGCAGCCAGATCGACGTGCGTCCCGTCCGCAACCTGGATGCGCTGAAGGGGCAGGAACTCCGCATGCGCGTCATCAAGGTCAACAAGAAGCGCGGCAACATCGTGCTCTCCCGCAAGGTGCTCCTCGAAGAGGAGAACGCCGAGAAGAAGAAGT
The DNA here is from genome assembly GCA_035553795.1 of Vicinamibacterales bacterium. Taxonomy (GTDB): domain Bacteria; phylum Acidobacteriota; class Vicinamibacteria; order Vicinamibacterales; family UBA2999; genus 12-FULL-67-14b. The sequence continues at coordinate 4,955 of DATMJU010000336.1, read as the reverse complement.
CGACGCTCGAAACGCTCGCCGAGGGCAAGGTCCTCCGCGGCGTGGTCAAGAACATCACCGACTACGGTGCGTTCATCGACCTGGGCGGCATCGACGGCCTGCTGCACATCACCGACATGTCGTGGGGCCGCGTTGGCCATCCGTCGGAGTTGTTCAAGGTCAACGACGAGATCGACGTGGTGGTCCTCAAGTACGACCAGGCCACCGAGCGCGTCTCGCTCGGTCACAAGCAGTTGATGGCCGACCCGTGGACGACCGTGATGGACCGCTTCCCGGCGGGCATCCGCGTCAACGGCAAGGTGGTCAGCCTGACCGACTACGGCGCCTTCATCGAGCTCGAGCCGGGCGTCGAAGGCCTGATCCACGTCAGCGAGATGTCGTGGAGCAAGCGCGTCAAGCACCCGTCGAAGATCCTCAACGTCGGCGACGCCGTTGAAGCGCAGGTGCTGGGTGTCGACCCGGCGGCCCGCCGCATTTCGCTCGGCCTCAAGCAGGTCGAGAGCAACCCGTGGCATGAACTGGCCGAGAAGTACCCGGTCGGCACGCGCATCAAGGGCAAGGTCCGCAACCTGACCGAGTTCGGCGCGTTCGTCGAGGTCGAAGACGACATCGACGGCCTGATCCACATCTCGGACATGTCGTGGAGCAAGCGCGTCAAGCACCCGAGCGAAGTCCTGAAAAAGGGCGACGTCGTGGAAGCGATGGTCCTCAGCATCGACGCCGAGAACCAGCGCCTGTCACTGGGGCTGAAGCAGCTTGCGACCGATATCTGGGAAGACTTCTTCTCGCGGCACAAGGCCGGCGACACCGTCGAGGGCAAGGTGGTCCGCATGACCAACTTCGGCGCGTTCGTGGAGCTGGACGAAGGCATCGAGGGTCTGATCCACGTCAGCGAGTTCGACGATTCGCAGGGCGGCGAGAAGATCGAGCTGGAAGTCGAAAAGACGTACCAGATGAAGGTCATCAAGCTCAGCCCGTCGGAGCGCAAGATCGGCCTCAGCATCCGCGCGATGAAGGATGCCGATATCCGGACCGACTGGGAGTCGTACTCGACCGCGCAGGGCGACGGCAGTGCCACGCTCGGCGATCACTTGAAGCACTTGAAGTAAAGGTTACGGGTTACGGGTGCCGGGTACCAGGTTTGGTACCCGGGACTCGGAACCCGGAACCCGTCACCAACCTATATGACTAAAGCGGAACTGGTCGAAGAAGTCTCGCGCGTCTCGGACCTCACGAAGAAGCACTCAGAGGTCATCGTCGACACGGTCTTCGAGAGCATCATCGATGCCCTCAAGCGTGGCGAAAAGATCGAGCTGCGCGGATTCGGCAGCTTCCGACTTCGCAAGCGCGAGCCCCGCAAGGGCCGCAACCCGAAGACCGGCGACAAGGTGGACGTGCCGCCCAAGCGCGTGCCTTACTTCAAGCCCGGCAAGGAACTCAAGGATCTGATCAACAAGGAAACGGGCGAAGAACCGGGATCGAATTCGGATCTCGGCTCTCAGATTTCGGAATAAATCCGAGGTCCACTCGATCCAACGTCCGCAATCATGGAGCGCATTTGGTCACCATGGAGGCATTCCTACGTGACTAGGGCCGAAGAGCCTGCCGGCTGCGTCTTCTGCATCGCGAAGACCATCGGCGACGGACGCCAACTCATCGTTCACGAAGGCCAGCTGGCCTACGTCATCCTCAACAAATTTCCGTACAACGGCGGGCACCTGATGGTGGTTCCACATCGGCACGTGGCGCAACTGGCGCTGCTCGATCGCGACGAACTGACCGAACTGGCCGTGCTGACGCAGCTCTCCGAGCGCGTGCTCAACGAGGCGTATTCGCCCCAGGGCATCAACGTCGGGATGAACCTCGGCCGTCCGGCCGGCGCCGGCATCGTTGATCACCTCCACATGCATCTGGTCCCACGCTGGAACGGTGACACCAACTTCATGACCGTGGTCGGGGAAGTGCGGGTCCTGCCGGAAGAGCTGCCGAAAACCGCGGAGCGGCTCCGGCCCCTGTTCCGAAAGCTTTCCTAATACCCCTCGCGTGGTAGGCTTATGGGACGTCCTGACGTCCTATGACCTTCGACTTCACCCCCGAACAGCAAGCATTGGCCGAGCGCGCTCGCGCGGCGGCTGCGTCCATTGGCGATTCGGTTGCGAATGCGATCGACACACTCGGTTCCATCGCCGATGACATCTCCACTTCACTCAAGACGCAATCGCTGACCGGCGTCTTCAAGGACGGCGCCGTGAACGCGGCGATCGTGCTCGAGGAACTGGCGGCGGTGAGCGCCGGTCTCAGCGCGCACCTGGGCTTCTCGTCGGCGTTGCCGAGCGAGGAGGTCAGCAACGCGACGCCGATGACGCTCGCGGGGCTGCGCGGCAGCGACACGGTGCTGGCGAGCGTCGAGAGCGCCAGTCCGGCGGTCAAGGCCAAGGCGCGGCTCGCGGCCGCGGCCGTGGCGATCGGCGTGGGCCGTGCCGCCATCGCGCACGCGATCGCGTCGATGAAGAAGGCGGGCGTGAAGCCCGGTCCCGATGAATACGCTCCGCATTGGACGTTCGCGGACGGTGCGACCGAGGTCGCGGCGGCGCGCGTCCTGGCGTATGACGCCGCGCAGAAACTCGATCGCCAGGAAGACGCCGAAGCCTCCGCCACCCGCGCGCACATCTTCGCCGCCAACGCGGCGGTCCGTGCGGTCGACGCGGCGATCAAGGTTGAGGGGCCGTGGGGTTACGCCAAGGGCGGGTTGCTCGAGCGCCTCTCGCGAGACGCCCGGACGTTGCAAGTCATTCTGAAATGACGATGGGGTGATTCCTTGATTCCTTGATTGTTGGGTGATTGACGATTGCCAATTGCCAAATCATTTGGCGATCGTCATTCGTCAATCACCCAACAATCATCAATCAAGGAATCGCCCAATCTTCAATTTCAGTTCCCCAGTATCGCCTTGGCGATGGTCCCGAGCTGCATGTTCGACGTGCCCTCGTAGATCTGGCCGATCTTCGCGTCGCGATACAGCTTCTCGACCGGGTATTCCTTCACGAAGCCGTTGCCGCCATACAGGTTGATGGCCATCGAGGCGACGCGCTCGGCCACTTCGGATGAGTGAATCTTGCACATCGCGGCTTCGGTGAGGAACGGCTGGCCGGCGTCGCGCAGCCGAGCGCTGTTGTAGACCAGCAGGCGAGTGGTTTCGACGTCGAGCGCCATGCGCGCGATCTGGAACTGCACGCCCTGGAAGTCGGCGATCGCCTTGCCGAACTGCTTGCGCTCCTTGACGTAGGCAATGGTGTGGTCGAGCGCACCCTGCGCGAGGCCAAGCATCTGCGCGCCGATGCCGATGCGGCCTTCGTTCAGCGTCTCGATCGCCACCTTGTAGCCCTTGCCGACTTCGCCGAGGATCTGCGACTTCGGCACCACGCAGTCCTCGAACAGCAATTCGCAGGTGCTGCTGGCGCGGATGCCGAGCTTGTCTTCCTTCTTGCCGACGGTGAATCCCGGCGTGCCGCGATCGACGATGAACGCGGTGATCCCGCGATAGCCGGCGTCGGGATTGACGTTGGCGAACACGATGAACATGTCCGCTTCGTTACCGTTGGTGATCCACAGCTTGCGGCCGGTGATCGAGTAGCCGTCACCTTTCTCGACCGCGCGCGTCGCCAGCGCGAACGCATCGCTGCCCGAGCCGGCCTCCGACAGGCAGTAGGCGCCGATCATGCTGGTCGCGAATTTCGGCAGGTACTTGCGCTTGAGGTCTTCCGTGCCCCAGCGCATCACGGCGTTGATGACGAGCGTGTTCTGCACGTCGACCAGCACGCCGACCGACGGGTCGACGCGCGACAACGACTCGACCGCGAGCACCGAGTGAAAGAAGGTCCCGCCGGCGCCGCCGTAGCTTTCGGGCACTTCCACGCTCAGCAGTCCCATCTCGAACAGCTTCTTGAGCAGGTCCGGATTGAACTTCGCGTGCTCATCCATCTCGCGCGTGAGCGGACGGATTTCCTTGTCGGCAAATTCGTACACGCTGTCGCGGAAAATCACTTCGTCTTCGGCGAGGCGCGTCAGTGCGGGCATCGCGGCAATCGTCTGGCTCATCGGTCCTCGATCAGGCGTAAAAAGACGTAATACAGGCTAAATACGGGCGGAAAACGTCAATGTTATCATCGACATGGCTATGAGGATGATCCGGCGCTGGATGTCTCTGCTGACGGCTGTTCTCCTGCTTGCCGGAGTCACCGGTCTTCGCGCACAGGATCCGGCTCCAAAGCCGCAGCCCGCAAGCCCCACGCCCCAGCCCCCGGGTCCAGACCAGCAGCCGGTCTTTCGCGCCGGGATCAACACCGTCCGGGTCGACGTCATCGTCACCGACCGGCAGGGCAACCCGGTTACCGACCTGAAGCTCGAAGACTTTCAGATCGAAGAGGACGGCAAGCCCCAGAAGGCCGAGACCTTCCGCCTCATCAAGGTCGACACCGCGACGCAGCCCGGCTACACCCAGCGCGGCATCCGCACGCGCAACGACGAAGAGACGGCCGCGGCCGACGAGAACTCGCGCATCTTCATGTTCTTCCTGGACGATTACCACGTCCGCAAGGAGACGAGCATGGCGATGAAGAAGCCGATCGTCGAGTTCATCACCCAGCAGCTGGGGCCCAGCGACCTGGCTGGCGTGATGCATCCCCTGACGCCGATCGACGCGGCCGTGGTGACCCGCAACCACCAGGGCATCGTCAACGCGGTCGAACGCTTCGAGGGCCGCCGCTACAACTACGAGCCCGTCAACGCGATCGAGCAGAATTACGTCTACAAGCTGACGCCGGACGCGATCGAGATGATTCGGCGCCAGGTCACGTTCACGGCGCTGCGCGGCATCTGCACGAAGATGGGCTCGTTGCGCGAAGGCCGCAAGTCACTGATCCTGGTGAGCGAGGGCTACAACTCGATGCTGCCGC
>DATMJU010000335.1:0-6237 GCA_035553795.1 Vicinamibacterales bacterium | reverse complement strand
GGGGAACTGGAAGTCGTTGGGATGATCCTGCGGCTCGAACATGTCGAGCACGTGCGGGCGGAATGCCTGCGCCGTCTTCACCACCCACGAGCCGGCCGGATACTGTTTGCCGCCGGCGCTGAACGCCGCGGTGGCGCGATGAATCGTGACGCCGTTCTTGATCAGCGCGTTGACGAACTTGGTCGCGGTCAGGAAGTCCGGCTGGTTGGCGGGCAGGATGTAGCCGCGCGGATCGCGCCACTCGGGCTTCTTCGCCAGCTTCTCGTACTGCGCGATCGGCACCGTGTTGCGGGCGAAGCCGCCGACGTTCATGCGCGGATCGCCGGCATCAACCTTCTGCGCCTTGGCGATCTCGTCTTTCATCGCCTGCAGGCGGCGCGGATACATCGTCCAGGTGTCTTTCGAGCCCTTCTCGATGCTCTCCTTGCCCATCTTGTAGATGTTGTAGAGGAAGATCTCGCGGTTGCGCGAGGCCACGTCGAGCACGGCCCAGTTCGCGGTGACCGAGTAATCCACGCTCTGGCGGAAGTGCCACTTCTGCGGCTCGATCGGATACGGCAGGTCGGCGCTGGCCATCTGGCGATCCGGCACGAAGGCGACTTCCATCGGCGTCGGGTGGCCGATGGTTTCCGTCAGCAGGCCGATCATGTTGTGGAAGTACGGCGTGGTGCGCAAGCCGCCGTTCCACCAGGTCGAGTAGTTGGCGCCGCGGCGCATGGTTGCGCCGGGCTTGTTCTCGACGACGAAGCGGTTGTGCATTGCGGATCCGACGACGTCGAGGCCGGTGATGATCAGCGGGTGATAGACGTAGTTGGCGGGATCGCGGAAGGGCGGCGCGAAGAGGATCGTGCCGGTCGGGCCCGTCTGGTGGTGGTTGTAGATGATCTGTGGGAACCACTGCCGATAGAGCTGCTCGTTGATGTTGATCGACTCGTTCTGCGCCGACATGTAGAAGTCGCGGTTGTTGTCGTGGCCGATGTACTTCTGGTAGAGGCGCGGCAGGTTGCCGGTCTCGCGCTTCAGCGGATCCGAGTTGCGCATGTACCAGTCGGAGACCAGCTCCATGCCATCGGGATTGACGTGCACGGCGAGGATGATGATGTCCTTCAGGAAGCGCTGCGTTTCCGCATCGTTCTTGCTGACCAGCTGATAGATCGTCTCGGTCAGTTGCTGCGCGCCAAGCACTTCGTTGGCGTGAAGGCCGCCGTCGATCCACACCACGGCCTTGCCGTCGCGGGCCAGCGCGCGGGCCTGGTCATCGGTCAGTCCCTCGGCCTGCGCGAGGCGGCGCGCGATGTCCTTGTACTTCGCCAGGTTCTTGTGGTTCTCGGGCGACGTGATGATCGCCATCAGCTGATCGCGGCCTTCGGCAGTCTTGCCGATCGACTGCGTGATCATGCGATCCGATTCCGCATCGAGCTTCTTCACGTACTCGACGAACTTGGTGTAGTTCGGGAGCACGTAATCGGCGCCGATGTCATGGCCGAAAAATGTCTTTGGAGAGGTGACCTTTGGCGCGGCCGGGGTCTGCGCGTACGGCACAGCCATCGACAGCGTCAAAGCGATGATGACGCAGGCGAACGAACGAATCCTTTGTTGCATCACGGAAGTATATAGCGGGCAATTTGTAAGAGTTTGTCGTCGTCTCCACGTCTGGAAATGAGTTGCAGACCAACGGGTAATCCCGTTGATTTGAGGGGGATCGTCACGGCCGGTGTGCCGGCGGCGTTAAGGGGCCAGGTGTTGCGCAGGATCTTCATGCCGTCCACCGGTCCGGCGATTGGCGGCGCGACGATCGGTAGTGTGGGCGTGAGAATCACGTCGACCGAATCGAACAGCTTGTCGACGGCCGCCTGATAGGCCTTGAGGGCGGCGAGACCGTCCTCGTATTCGGCAATGCTCGGCCGCGGGCTGGCGAAGAAGGCCGCCATCTCCTTCGAAAACGACCCCGGGCTGGTGCGCCAATCCGCGCCGAAGCGTCCCCACATCTCGAACGCAAACACCGGATCGAACACGCGCGCCATCGTCTTTGCGTCGACGGGGAAGTCGATGTCGGGGTACTGGGCGACGACGGGTTTGAGCGCGGCTGCGACGGTGGCATCGAGATCGTCGAAGAAGTACTTCCTTGCGACCGCGATGCGAGGTGTGGCGATCTTCTGCAGATTGAGGCCCGCCATGATCTGCGCGTCCTCGACGGTGCGCGTCAGGAAGCCGACGTGATCGAAACTCGGAGACGCGGCGATCAGTCCGCGTGTGCTGAACTTGCCGAACGTCGGCTTGTAGCCCACGCATCCGCAGAACGCCGCCGGGATCCGGACGCTGCCGCCAGTATCGCTGCCGGTAGCGCCTGCGCACAGTCGCGCAACGACTGCCGCCGCTGATCCGCCACTCGATCCGCCGGCGACGCGCGTTGCATCGACGGGATTGCGAGTGGTCCCGAAGTACGGATTGATCGTCGTGACGCCGCCGCCGAGTTCGTGCGTGTTGGTCTTGCCGAGCAGCACGGCGCCGGCATCCTCGAGTTGCTGGACGATCGCCGCGTTGGTGTCCGGCGTGTGGTCCTCGAAGAGCAGCGAGCCCGCGGTGGTGCGCACGCCTTTCGTCTCGAACAGGTCCTTGTGCGCGATCGGAATGCCGCGCATGCCCCGAGGCGCGGTTCGCCGCAGATCGTTGGCCGCTCGCGCTTCCTTGCGCGCGAGTTCAGTAGTCACCGTGGTGTACGCATTGAGCGTGGGATTGACCCTGGCGATCCGCGCGAGATACGCGTCGGTGAGCTGGAGCGGCGTGATGTCACGGGATGCCAGCCTGCGAGAGGCATCGGCAATCGTCAACGCCGTTAAGTCGTCCGCCTGAGCACGAACACTGCGCACTGGCATCGACGCCCCGGCAAGCAGGGCGGCCAGGAAGTCACGCCGTTCCACGCTAAGAATTCTAGGAGAATAGAGGCGTGATTGTCTCGTACGGGTCCTGGCCCTCGCCCTTGTCCGCGGCCCGAGTCACGGCCGGCGCGCTTCGTCTCGATCAGATTTACCTCGACGCTGGAGATGTCTATTGGATCGAAGGCCGCGCCTCGGAAGGCGGGCGCAGCGTCATCGTCCGGCGCGGCGACGATGACGCGATCGTCGATGTGACGCCTGCCGGATTCAACGTCCGCTCGCGCGTGCACGAGTACGGCGGTGCCGCCTATACCGTGCATAACGGTACGGTGTTCTTCTCGAATTACTCCGATCAGCGCGTGTACCAGCAGGAGCGCGGCAAGGCGCCCGAGGCGATCACCGAGGGCAACGGAGCCTGCTACGCCGACTACCGCTTGGATGTGACGCGCTCGCGGCTGATCGGCGTCCGTGAAAAGGACGGCGAGAACGCGATCGTCTCCATTCCGGGACAGGTGCTCGTCGAAGGCGCGGACTTCTATTCGGATCCGATCGTCAGTCCCGACGGGAAGTTCCTCGCGTGGCTCGAATGGCGGCATCCCAACATGCCGTGGGACGGTACCGAGCTGTGGGTGGCCATGTTCAAGGCGGACGGATCGATCGGCGCGCGCGAGCACGTTGCAGGTGGCCGGACCGAATCCATCTTCCAGCCTGAATGGGCGCCGGATGGCCGGCTGTACTTCGTATCCGATCGCACGGGGTGGTGGAACCTGTATCGATGGGACGGCGCGAGCGTCGAAGCGATCTGTCCCATGGAGGCGGAGTTCGGTAAGCCGCAGTGGACGCTCAGCATGGTCACCTATGCGTTTGTGGGCCGCACGCACATCGCGGCGACGTATACGCAAGACGGCCGATGGAAGCTGGCGCGCATCAACGTCGAGACGAAGGCCTTCGAGGGGGTGGGGCTGGACGTTGAGCCGCTGGAGTCGATCAAGGCCAGGGCCGCAGAGATCTTCTTTATTGGCGGCTCCCCAACGAGACCGTCAGCGGTGATGACGGCAGGTGGGCAGGTGCTGCGGTCGTCGACGACCGACGTGATTCCCCCCGAATGGATCTCCGTGGCGGAGGCGGTGACGTATCGCGCCGGGGATCGTGATGTGCACGCGTTTTACTATCCGCCGACAAACCCGGAGGTGCAGGCGCCGGCAGGCGAGCACCCGCCGCTGCTGGTTATCACGCACGGTGGACCGACCGGTGCGACGATCGACGTGCTCGATCCCAAGGTGCAGTTCTGGACCAGCCGCGGCTTCGCGGTGCTCGACGTGAACTACAGCGGCAGCACCGGCTACGGCCGCCCGTACCGCGATCGGCTCCGCGGGCAGTGGGGCATCGTCGACGTCGAGGATGCCGTCGCGGGAGCAGAGGCGATGGTGGCGGCGGGCAAGGCCGATCCGAATCGCCTGATCATCCGCGGCGGCAGTGCCGGCGGTTACACGACGCTCGCCGCGCTGACGTTCCACAACACCTTCAAGGCCGGCGCCAGCTACTACGGGATCAGCGATCTCGAAGTGCTGCAGCAGGACACGCACAAGTTCGAGTCGCGTTACAACGACACGCTGATCGGTCCGTACCCGGAAGCGAAAGAGGTCTACATCGCGCGATCGCCGATTCACTTCACCGATCGGCTGTCGTGCCCGATCATCCTGTTCCAGGGGCTCGAGGATAAAGTCGTTCCGCCCAACCAGTCCGAGATGATGGCCGACGCCGTTCGCAAGAAGGGACTGAAGGTGAAATACGTCACCTTCGAGGGGGAGCAGCACGGCTTCCGCAAAGCCGAGAACATCATCACGTCGCTCGAGGAGGAACTGGCGTTTTATCGGGATGTGTTCGGCATGGCGTGATGGCCGGGTTGACAACTGTATTACTGAATAGTAATATGGCAATATGAAAGCGCTCGAACTCAACACCCTCCTCAAGGACGCCCCTTCAACGCGGCTGCTGGATGTGCGGACGCCGCCGGAATTCGAGAACGCGCACATCTCCGGCGCCTATAACGTGCCTCTCCAGCAGTTGCATGAGCATGCGTCGGAGGTGCGGGCCGCGACGGGGCCAGTCGTGCTCATCTGCCAGTCGGGCCAGCGCGCGGTAAAGGCGGAAACGATGCTGCGCGGCCTGGGCATGGCGAACGTTCGCGTGCTCGAGGGCGGCATGTCGGCGTGGATGTCGAGCGGGCTGCCAACGGAACGCATTCGAGCGCGGATGTCGCTTGAACGGCAGGTGCGCATCCTGGCCGGCGCCATGGCCGCGACCGGTGCGATCCTGGCGCTGACCCTGTGGCCCCTGGCCGCGGTCGTGCCTGCGCTGATCGGCACCGGCCTGGTCTTCGCGGGCGTTACGGATACTTGCGCGATGGGGATGCTGCTGGCGCGGCTTCCGTATAACCGCGGCGCGGCGACGTGTGACACCGAGGCGATCGTTCGCGAGTTTCTCGCCCACGAGCGGGTGTCGTAGTGACCGCCACCGGCATCACGCTGGCGCTGATCATCGGCCTGGGTATGGGCCTGCTTGGCGGCGGCGGGTCCCTCGTGGCGGTGCCCGCGTTCTCGTTCCTGATGCACTTTCCGCCGAAGGACGCCGTGGTCACCAGCCTGGCAATCGTGGGGGTGGCGGCCGCCGCTGGAGCCGCGGCGGGACTGATGCGCCGCGTCCTGCCGGTGAGTACGGCGCTGATTGTTGGTGTGTCCGCCATGGCTGGCGCGGCTGCCGGCAGCCGCATCGGCGCACTGCTCGCGGACCGGACTCAGTTCATGGCGCTCGGCATGTTGATGCTCGTCGCGGCGGGTGCCCTCGTCTGGGCGCCGCAGCCGCGCGACCCCTCGTCGAGTCCGGCCTCGCAGCCGCTGCTGTCCGTGATCGGTCTCCTCGCGGGCGTGCTCACCGGGCTGGTGGGCGTTGGCGGCGGGTTCCTGATCGTGCCGGCGCTCGTGGTCGGCGGCCGGCTACCCATGCGGCAAGCAGCGGCAGCATCGCTGCTGGTGATTGCGCTCGCGGCGGTGGCGGCCATTCCCGGTTACCTCAGTACCGTCGCACTCGACTGGTCGTACATCGCGCCGCTGGCCGGCGTGGCCGGCATTGGCGCAATCGTGGGAAGCGGCCTGGCGCAGTACTTGCCGCAGCGGCGCCTTCAGCAGGTCTTTGCCGCGCTTCTTGTCATTCTCGGACCGTACCTTCTCCTCAAGGCATAGCCCATGTTTGTGAAACGTTTCTTCGAGCCGTCGATTGCCCAGGCCAGCTACATGATTGGCTGTCAACGCACCGGTGAGGCCATTGTCATCGACGCCAATCGTGACGTCGACGTCTACAC
>DATMJU010000334.1:0-3260 GCA_035553795.1 Vicinamibacterales bacterium | reverse complement strand
GCGGCCGCCCCGTGGTGGCGCATGCGTCCTCCGTCGAAGGAATGCGCCGCGCGATCATGGGCGGCGTCGAGACCATCGAGCATGGAGACGAGGGCACGCCGGAAATCTGGAAGTTGATGGCCGAGAAGAACGTCGCGTTCTGTCCGACGCTGGCGGCCGGCGATGCGATCTCGCAGTACGGCGGCTGGAAGAAGGGGAGCGGCCCCGAGCCGGCGCGGATCCAGCGTAAGCGCCAGACGTTCAAGGCGGCGCTCGAGGCCGGCGTCAAGATGTGTTTCGGCGGCGACGTCGGCGTCTACGCGCACGGTGACAACGTTCGCGAGCTCGAGCTGATGGTCGACTATGGAATGTCGCGGCAAGCGGCACTGGTTGCGGCGACATCGGGCAACGCGTCGTATTTCCGGCAGGCTGACCGGATCGGACGCGTGAAGGCCGGTCTCTTCGCGGACCTGATCGCGGTCGACGGCGATCCATCAGCCGACCTGAAGGCGCTGCGCGCCGTACGGGTCGTGATGAAGGGCGGCCAGATCTACAAGGAAGGCGTGAACTAGATCATGAAAAAGCTCCTGACGTGCCTGTTTTCATTCGCAAGCCTTGTCTTCCTCTCCGCCAACGAGCATGGACCGGAGAAGGGCACCCTTGTGATCGTTGGCGGCGCCATGCAGGATCCGGCGATCGTCAAGCGATTCATCGATCTTGCCGGCGGCCCTGACGCGCCGATTGTGGTGATTCCCACCGCCGGCGAAGACGATGATGCGTACGACAACTACTGGTCGGGGCTGAAGCAGTGGCGCGAAAACGGCGCAAAGAACCTGACGGTGATTCACACGCGCGATCGCAAGATCGCGGACTCGGAAGCGTTCGTGAAGCCGATCAAGTCAGCGCGCGCCGTCTTCTTCAGCGGCGGGCGGCAGTGGCGCCTGGCGGATTCCTACCTGAACACGCTGACGCACAAGGAGCTGCAGGCGCTGCTCAATCGCGGCGGCGTGATTGGCGGTTCGTCGGCGGGCGCGTCGATCCTGACATCGTTCATGGTGCGCGGTGATACCAAGAGCAACGAGAAGATGATCGGCGATCACACCGTGGGCCTGGGATTTCTCAAGAACGCCGCGGTCGACCAGCACTTGCTGCGCCGCAACCGGCAGTTCGACATGCTGGAGGTGATCGACAAGTATCCCGACATGCTCGGCATCGGCCTTGACGAAGACACCGCCATCGTCGTGCAGGGCGATCAGTTCGACGTGATCGGCAAGAGCTACGCGGTGATCTACAGCAACAAGCCCGTCGCCGGCGCCAGCGGCCGGTTCTACTTCATGGGCGCGGGTGACCGCTTCGACATGAAGACGCGCAAAGCGACGCGGCAAGGGAATGACTGGCGGCCGCTGCAAGGGGTGAGACCTCCAGGGTAGGGGCGAACTTCAGTTCGCCCGCTCCGGAGGGCTAAAACCTTCCCTTACACAACGTTGGCTTCGCCAGAGGTGATCCTGCTAGCGAAGCGATCGAGTTCGAACGGCGCGAGGTCGAACTTCGGATCAACCCCCGCGATCACGTCGGCAAGGATGCGACCCGCGGCAGGGGAGTGCTGGAAGCCGTGGCCGCTAAAGCCGGCAATCGTGTAGAAACCCTCCACGTCGCTCGACGGTCCGATGATCGGATTGTGATCGGGCGTCATCTCGTACAACCCCGCCCACGCGTGTGACACGGCGGCATCGGCAAGTGCCGGCAGCCGCTGGATCGCGACCTCGATCACCTTCGGCAGGAAATCCCATCGCACGGTGATGTCGAAGCCCGGCTGCTCGGTGGGATCGCCCATGCCGAACAGCAGCCCGCCGCCCTCGCGGTGGAAATAGAACGTCGTGTCGAAGTCGATGACCAGGATCTTCGATCCCGGCACGTGGCCGGCATGGCGCGCATCGTCCCACGAGCCGCCGCCCGGAGGCGATGCGATGAAGATGTGCCGGCGTTCGGGTTCGACCGGCACGTCGACGCCGACGAAGCGGCCGATCGACTTCGCCCACGGTCCACACGCGTTGATGAAGATCGGCGTCGAGATCACGCCCTTCGAGGTGCGGACCTCGGTGATGCGGTGGCCCTGCAGCTTCGCGCCGGTGACTTCGCACTCGCGCACGATCTCCACGCCCCTGGCCTGCGCGCCCCTGGCAAATCCCATCGTCACGCCATTGGGATCGGCGACGCCGTCGGCGGCGCAGTAGGTCGCGGCCTTGACGCCGGCCAGGTCGATACCGGGCGACAGCTCGCGCGCTTCGTCGTTCGAGACAAACCGCACATCGACGCCGTGCTGCTGCTGCAGCGCGACGTTCTTCTTGAATGTCTCGACTTGCGACGCCTTCGACAGCAGGAACAGGTAGCCATCCTGGTGGAAGTCGATCGGCATGCCGACGATCTGCTCGAAGTTCTTCATGAGCGCGATCGATTCGATCGACAGCTCGATGTTGGCGGAGTTCGAGAACTGGTGCCGGAAGCCGCCGGCGTTCTTGCCGGTGGACCCGGTGCCGAGCTGCGCCTCGCGCTCGAGGAGGACGACATTGGTAATGCCGCGCTGGGCGAGGTGCCACGCGACGCTGGCCCCCATGCATCCGCCGCCGGCGATCACGACATCCGCTGTGCTTTTCATGCGTACTGTGATCTTATCCGGATACTTTGTAACGGTGACTGACACCGCACCCCCTGTTTTTGGTGGAATTTCTGCTCCCCCCTTGCTTACCGGGAAGAGTCGGTCTGAAAGCCCTATACTCGGCCGGCGATGACAAATAAGCAGATCCTCCTGAGCTCGCGGCCGGAGCGCGAGGCGACCGCCGCCAACTTCACGATGGTCGAGACACCGGTGCCGCCGTTAACCGACGGACAGGTGCTGGTGCGGCATCACTTCCTCTCGCTCGACCCCTACATGCGCGGGCGCATGGACGATCGCAAGAGCTATGCGCCGCCGCAGCCGCTGAACCAGGTGATGATCGGCGGCACGGCCGGCGAGGTGATCGACAGCCGATCCCCGTCCTTCGCGATCGGCGATCGCGTGGTCGGCACGGGCGGGTGGCAGCAGTACAGCATCGTGAACGACAGCGCCCGCGGCGCGCTGCGGAAGGTCGACACCAGCCGCATCCCGTTGTCCGCCTATCTCAGCGCGGTGGGCATGCCAGGCGTGACGGCCTGGTACGGATTGAACAAGATCATCGACGCCAAGCCGGGACAGACGATCAGCGTCAGTGCCGCAAGCGGCGCCGTCGGCAGCGTCGTGGGCC